>CAZRPA010000018.1:0-40924 GCA_964601855.1 uncultured Flavipsychrobacter sp.
GGCGTGTTTAATAAAATGGCAGCAGCACTTACCTTCTACTACACCTTCTCTAACCTACTGAGTATAGCACAGCAGTTTATCATACAAAAGTATTTCATAGACGAAAAGGCCATACACAAGCAGCTACAAGAAAACAAAACCAAACCTCCCACCCAATCCAAGTGGGCACAAAAGCTAGAAGAAATGCAAAAAATGCAGGCAGACAAAACCAAAATAGAGCCTCGCAAAAAATAATAATATAAGCATATTATAAAGCCCGTATCACAATTGTGGTACGGGCTTTATACTTTAATATAATATACTATATGTACTCCAAACTACTACAGTCACTTACACACTAGCAGTAGTTTTGGGCTTCTTAAATTCGCCCTTACTTTTCCTAATTCTGCAAGACACCACCTTATACTCTGGGCACAGCGCCTCTGAGTCTGATACACTACTAGTTATATTATTCAGCATAATATCGGGGAAGTGGAAGGTACTACTTAGTATGCCCGGCTTCACCTCATCTGTTATCTTAGCCTTTATATCCACCTTACCCCTCGGCGACTCTACACACACCATATCACCTTCTAGTATCAGGTGTTTAGCCGCATCTTCGGGGTTTATCAGCAGCACATCGTCTGTCAGTATCAGCACATTATTGGTGCGGCGGGTCATGGCACCACAGTTATAGTGCTCCAGCTCTCTATTGGTAGTTATGATGTACGGATAGTCCTTCTCATTCTGCACCAGCTCCTCCGACTTCCTATACTTATTATGCACAAACTTACCCTTACCTCTTTTAAAGCTCTCTGTATGCAGTATATCCGTACCCTTACCCTCCTTATTTACGGGCCACTGTTTACCATTATTCCCTAGCTCGCTCCACTTCACCCCTTCAAAGAAAGGCACTATCCTTGCCACCTCTTCCAGCACCCATTCTGGGTCATAATCGGGCTGCGGATAGCCCATTAGGTTCATCATATCTACAAGTATCTGACCGTCGCTTTTGGTGCCCTCTATAGGTGCTACAGCAGCATTTACCCGCTGTATCCTGCGCTCACCATTGGTAAAGGTGCCGCTCTTCTCTAGAAACGATGATGCTGGCAGTAGCACCGTAGCCAGCTTTGCAGTCTCTGTCATAAACAGCTCTTGCACTACCAGCAGCTCCAGCTCACCTAGCGCCCTAAGCACGTGCTGGGTATTAGGGTCGGTCTGAGCCATATCTTCACCTATCACCCATAGTGCCTTCAGCTTGCCATTTATAGCCGCATCATACATCTCAGGTATCTTATACCCAGCATAGTTGGGCAGCTTAGCATTATAAAAATCTTCGTATTTTTTATGATACACTGGGTCCGACACATCAAAGTAACCCGCACCCTGATATGGCTGGCAACCCATATCTGCCGATCCCTGTACGTTATTCTGCCCACGTAGCGGGTTCACACCCACACCTGGTCTGCCCACATTACCAGTTATCATAGCCAGGCTAGTGATGAGCATTATGGTAAACGTTCCCTGTGAATGCTCTGTAACCCCCAATCCATGAAACTCCATAGCATTGGGTGCGCTGGCATACGCAATGGCAGCGTCTCTAACCAGCTTTTTATCTACGCCACATATGCGCTCCAGCTCGTCCATATCCTGCGCCATTATCTCTTGCTTAAACTCCTCATAGCCTTCGGTTCTGCGCTCTATAAAGTCTTTATCCTCCCTACCCTCACTAATGATATAGTACAGCATCATGTTGAGTATAGCCATATTGGTGCCCGGGCGTAGTTGCAAATGGTAGGTAGCATACTTAGCCAGCTCTGTGCGGCGTGGATCAATCACTATACTGGTACGGCCACTCATAGCCACCTGCTTCAGTTTAGCACCCGTTACAGGGTGTCCGTCGGTGGGGTTGGCACCTATCACCAGTATGCAGTCTGTAAGTTTCAGGTCTTTAATGGAGTTAGTAGCCGCACCCGTACCAAACGTACGCTGCATACCTATAGCTGTGGGCGAGTGGCACACACGCGCACAGCAATCTATATTGTTGGTACCCACTACAGCCCGTATAAACTTCTGCATCAGGTAGTTCTCCTCATTAGTCCCCCTCGACGATGATATACCTGCTATGGCATCAGGGCCATATTTCCCCTTTATTTCGGTGAGTTTACCCGCTATATGCGCATAGGCCTCATCCCAAGTTGCCTCTACAAACACCCCATCTTTTTTGATTAGGGGCGTACGCAATCTATCTTTATGATTGTAAAACGAAAAAGCATATCTACCCTTTAGGCAAGTATGTCCCTGATTGGTTTCAGCTTCGTAGGGCGCTTGTATTGACTTGATTTTGCCACCCTTTACCGCCACCTCTAGGTTACAACCCACACCACAATAAGTACATACAGTGCGCACTTTTTCATCTACCTGTATCGATTTCGACTCGAAAATATCAGATATAGCCGATGTAGGGCATGCTTGTGCACATGCACCACAGCTCACACAATCTGATTTTTCAAAGGTAGTCTCCAGACTTTTAATGATGTGACTATCAAATCCTCTGCCACCCATACTCAGTACAAACTGCCCCTGTACCTCATCGCACGCCCGCACACACCTGAAACAGTTGATACACTTAGAAAAATCGGAGGTCATGTAGGCGTGACTAAGGTCCTTTTTCCTGTCCAGGTGGTTTTTACCTTCTGGGTAGCGCACATCTCTTATACCTACCCTAGCCGCTACACTCTGCAATTCGCAGTTGTTGTTCACCTCACACGTCAGGCAGTCGAGCGGATGATCAGTAAGTACTAGTTCTATGATATTCTTGCGCAGTTTTTGCACCCGCTCAGACTCTGTGTATATATAAGAGTTGGGCATAACTGGTGTGTGACAAGAAGCCATAGTTTTCACAGGACCATCCTTTACCAGTGCCACATCTACACTACACACCCTGCATGACCCAAATGGGTCGAGATTAGGGGCATCGCACAGGGTGGGTATAGCATCCTTGCCATGATGCCTACGCATTAGTGTGAGAATGGTATCTCCGTCTTGTATCTCATAAGCACGGTCATTAATAAAGGCAGTTTTTGCCATTACTTTCCCCGACTCATTGCTCAGCGATCCGCCAGAACTAGCTTTGCTTTCTACAAAATACTGCTTGCTCATAGTAAATGTATTTGACTAACACAAGAAAACCGTTACGTTGGTATTTTAAAATAAGCAACTAACAACTTCTCTGCACCAACATCAAATATAATAAATATCAGACAATGAAGAATGAAAAAAGAATAGCTAATCAAAAACTAGAATGAACAGGAAATAGACAGCACTCACTCCGAAATGGGTCAAAAAACACCGAGAGAATATAAAAATCAAGAAACTATGGAAAGCCAGCATTTTTAGTACTGACCAGTACTGAGCAGTACCAGTGTACATGCCTCCATTACCTGTATGCCTTTGCTGGCTGCGAGGTCTTCCAGTTCTTCGTTTTCGGTGCCGGGGTTGAAGATGATACGTTTAGGATGGGCAGATAATATGTAGTCGTAATAGGCTTTCTGATGATCGGGATTGAGGTAGAGCGTTACTGTATCTATATCGCTGACAGATGGCATACCAGTAAGTATTTCCATTCCCTTTACCACTGCTGCACGCTTGCCCACCGGCACTACCTCATGCCCATTGGCTTGCAGGCGCAGCATAGCCATGTTGCTGTATCTGCCTTCGTTGTCAGAGGCACCGAGTACTAATGTCTTTTTGCTCATAATAGCCCTATTTAAACATATTCCTGTAATCAGATAGACATTGCTACCATCTCTGCTATGTCTAGCACTTGTACACTGTCTTCTTTTTCTTTGTTCTTCACACCATCCATAAGCATAGTGGTACAAAACGGACAGTTTGCGGCTATGATTGTGGCACCCGTTTCTAATGCTTGTTCGGCACGGTTGAAGTTGACACGGTTAGTGCCAGCTTCTTCTTCCTTGAACATCTGCGCACCACCTGCGCCACAGCACATACCATTGCTACGGCAACGCTTCATTTCCACCAGTTCGGTATCAAAAGCCTGTAGCACCTCGCGTGGGGCTTCGTATATGCCATTGCCCCTACCCAGGTAGCAACTATCGTGATAGGTGATCTTTTTACCCTTAAATGCGCCGCCATCTTTCAGCACCACCTTACCCTCGTTGATGAGTTGCTGCAAAAAAGTAGTGTGGTGTATGACCTCATAGTCGCCACCCAACTTGGGGTATTCGTTTTTGAACACATTGAAACAATGCGGGCAAATAGTGACAACCTTTTTAACACCATACGCATTGAGTGTATTGATGTTGTTGTAGGCCATCATCTGAAACAGGAACTCATTGCCTGCACGGCGTGCAGGGTCGCCGGTACACATTTCTTCCTTGCCTAGTATCGCAAATTTCACACCCACCTTATCTAGTATCTGTGTAAAAGCTCTGGTAATGCGCTGCGCCCGCTGATCGAACGAACCAGCACAACCCACCCAAAACAACACCTCAGGTACTTCACCATTTGCGGCATATTCTGCCATGTTTTTTATAGACATAGACTCTATTTATTATTATTTACTGAAGTTCTTTACAAGTAATACAAACTGTATTGAAAAGTAAACTTGAAACAATTCAGGATTCTTAACCGTGTTTATTATAATTGATATTTTAATTAGTGACTACCCGTTCACCCAAGCGTCCCTATCATCGGGGCTGAATTTCCAGGGGGCCATGTTGTTTTCTATATTGCCAAACATCATGTTCCACTCGCCGGGGGCACTGCTTTCTTCCATTATCAGGTTACGGCGCAGTTGCATGATGATATCTAGCGGATCTATAGATACAGGGCAGGCTTCTACACATGCTTGGCAGGTGGTGCAGGCTCTGAGTTCTTCGGTGGTGATGTAGCCATGCAGCAGCGACTTGCCATCGTCCTGAAACTCGCCATTTATAGTGATGTTTTTACCCACTTCTTCCATACGGTCGCGGGTATCCATCATTATTTTTCGGGGCGATAGTTTTTTGCCGGTCATGTTGGCTGGGCAGGCATCGGTGCATCTGCCACACTCTGTGCAGGAGTAAGCATCGAGCAGATTTTTCCAGCTAAGGTCTTTTATGTCTTTGGCTCCAAAACTGGTAGGTGCAGCTGCTTCGGCAGGGGCTTTGTCGGGCTCCATCATGTACAGCACTTCGTTTTGTATTTCCTTCATGTTTTTGGCTTCGCCCTGTGGTATGAGCTTGCCATAATAAGCATTGGGGAAGGCTAGCACAATGTGTAGGTGCTTGGAATAAGGCAAATAGTTGAGGAACAACAATACACCTATGATATGCAACCACCAGCAGGTGCGCTCTATGGCTATAAGTGTACCTACAGACATGCCAGAGAACATACCTGTGAGGCTACCCGATATCCAGAACGAATCAGTTTTGGTGTAGTGCTCGGCACCTAGTTGCTGCAATGATAGGTCGGCAACGTTCATGATGATGAACAGGGACATCAACACTACCTCTGTAATGAGTATCAGATTGGCATCATTGCGTGGCCAGCCATTAAGCTCGGGCATATCTAGCCGCTTCACTTTCAGTACATTGCGGCGGATGAAAAACACCACGCAACCCAGCAATACTAATACTGCCAGTACCTCAAAGAAACCCACCAAAAAGGCATATAAACTACCCAACATAGGCGCAAACAAACGATGCGCACCTGTGACACCATCGAGTAGAATTTCGAGAATCTCTATATTGATGATGATGAACCCTGCATACACTACCAAGTGTAGTAGAGCAGGAATAGGCTTTTTGAACATTTTTTTCTGCCCCAGCGCCAATAGTACCATATTCTTCCACCGCTGCTCCTTATTGTCACTGATATCCTCATCTCTTCCCAACAGTATATTGCGGCGTATTTCTTTTACCTTCTTGGTAAAAAAGAAAATAGCAGCTACTGCGCAGATCATAAATAATATTTGTTGTGCTATTTGCATCTGGCTAGCCAATTTTAACCCGAAAGTACTTGCTTTTGCGCCAAAAGTCAAAAAAAGCAGGTTGTTTCAATCTATAGTGGCATTGTAATAGATAATTAATGCTTGTGGATGAGTAACACCAGCTATAGAGCCAGAAATTGCTAAAGGATGGTTACATCAAATAATTGCAGTTTTTGTTGTCATAATTCGTTACTTTGCCTCATATTGGGTACTACAAGCATGGCGCTCCGCAATATTACCATCACCATTCTCCTATTACTATCGCAGATATCGCTGCTTGCACAAACCAACGATTCGCTGAGGCGTGCAGATACCAGTTTGAAGTTTCAGATAAATGTTGATTCTTTGGATATAGATACCAGTGCGCTGGTATTGCCCACTACCCCAAAAACAGCACCTACCCCACCCCGTCTGAAACCCGGAGAATATGTGATACATGGTAAGGTAGTAGATGGGGGCACAGGCGAGGGAATACCATTTGCTACGGTATTTATACCCAGATCGTCGATAGGCACAGCCGCCGACCTAGATGGGAACTTTATACTAAAAATGATGGGTTTGCCGGTAGATACCCTCTACGTAAATGCTATAGGCTACAAAACCATAAAACGCACCCTGAGTAAAACCAGATATGAGTATAACTACATACTGGAAATGGAACGGTCTGAAACCGCACTGAGCGAATTTGTGTTTCATGCTGGTGAAGACCCTGCCATAGTGCTGGTGAAAAAAATAATAGAGCGCAAACCCTATAACAACCCCGACAGAACAGACAACTACAGCTATGAGGCCTACAACAGGCTAGAGGCTGACCTGCAGCGGCTATCTAAAAACCAGTTTGAGAAGATACCATTGCTGAAAAAATATAGCTTTATCTACAACAATCTGGATACTGTATCTGACACAAAACCATATTTGCCGCTGTACCTAACCGAAACACTATCGGACTATTACTTCAGACGCAAACCTAAAAAAGTAAGAGAAGTAATAAAGGCTAGTATGGTGAAGGGGGTGAACAATGAAAATGTGGTGAAGTACCTGGGCACCTTTCACCAGAACATGAATATATACAAAGACTATGTGCCGGTGTTTGATAAAAAGTTTGTGAGCCCAATAAGCAATGAAGGGTTGCTGTTTTATAAATACAAAATAAAAGATACTCAGGTAGCCTATGGGCACAACATAATACTGGTGCAGTATACCCCAAAACGACCTCTGGAAAACTGCTTTACGGGTGACTTTTGGGTAGTAGATTCGGTGTTTGCCATACAGCGTATAAGTATGGAGATAGGGCGAGATGTGAACATAAACTGGCTAGACAAGGTGGCACTGTATCAGGAATTTGCGCCAGTGGATAGTTTCTGGTTTTGTGTGAAGGATAAATTTATAGCTGGCTTTTCGGCTTATAAATCGAAAAAGATGCCGGGAATGATAGGCAGAAAAACCACAACGTACCACAACATACGCATCAACAAAGACACTATAGACCTAGTGCTAGACAATCCTAAAGTAAAGGAGGACATCATAAAACTAGACTCGGCTAAGTATATGAGTGACGAATGGTGGAAGGAAAACCGCCCAGATACGCTGTCTAAAAACGAGGCTGCCATATATAAGATGGTGGACACCATAAACCAAATGCCCATAACCACTGCTTACAAAAACCTGATCACCTTTGTATCTACTGGGGTTAAGGATTTTGGACCAATACAGGTAGGCCCCTACTTCTATCTGTATAGTATGAATGCTGTGGAAGGCAGCAGATTTAGGCTATCGCTGGGCACACCACGAAAGCTGAAAAACTTTCAGTTTACAGGATATGTAGCCTATGGCACCAGAGATGAGCGGTTTAAGTGCGGACTGACTGGGCAATGGATGCTGAACCGCAATCCATGGACTTACCTACAGTTTTATTATGCCCATGATGTGAGCCAAACCACCAACTACTATGACCAAGTGGGTGCAGATAATATATTCAGTACACTATTCAGAAAGGCGGGTGTGCCATGGAAACTGGCTTTTACGGATGATAAACGGCTGGAGTTTTACAAGCAGTACTTTAATGGCCTTAGCCACAAGCTGATACTAGAACATAGGGATTTTACCCCATTTAAGCCGCTGCCAAGAACGGGCATTTTCAGAGATGTGAATGGTAACCTTGCCGAGAATGTGATAAGCAGCGAGGTGGGTGTGGATCTGAGATTTGCGTACAAAGAGAAATACCTGCAAGGACAGTTTAAACGGGTGAGCATAAAGAGCAAATACCCCACCATAGGGCTAGCAGTGACTACAGGTATAAAGGGTGTACTGGATGGTGCATACAGCTATCAGAAAGCACGACTGTCGATAACTGGGTTTAGCTATATACCTCCGTTTGGTAGTTTGTACTACAATGTGTTTGCAGGTAAGTATTTTGGCAACCTTCCCTACCCGCTGCTGGAGATACACCCAGGCAATGAGTACTACTACTACAACCGTTATGCGTTTCAGATGATGAACAACTACGAGTTTCTGAGCGACCAGTACACTGGGTTCAATCTGGAGCATAATTTTGGGGGTGGCATATTCAACCGTATACCACTACTGAAGAAGATGAAATTTCGTCAGTTCTGGACAGCCAAGGGTGTAGTAGGGTCTTTGTCGGAAGAAAACCAACGGATAAATCTGGACAAGGGATATGCATTCAGAACACTGAAGGGATCGCCTTATCTGGAACTGGGTACCGGTGTGAGCAACATACTACAAGTGGGGCGTATTGACTTTGTGTGGCGCGTAACCCCCAAGCCAATAGCTAACGAAGCCAAGTGGCGGTATTTTGGCATTTTTGGAAGTGTGCAGTTTGAGTTTTAGGGGGTTGTTTATTTTTTTTTGGGGGGGGGAGAAGAAATATGATTAAAATAACTGCTCTACTGTACTCATTGAGAGGAACATCCTACCACTATCGGGCAAATTAATGAATCCGTATTTTGAATAAAATGCTGTAGCATCTTCATCTATAGGGTCTACTATTATAGCCATTGATGCTACACTGGATATGGATGTTTCATAACATCTGCGGAGTGCGTCAATCAATAATAGTTTTCCTATACCTTGACCTTTAAACTTAGTATCAACAGCTAGTCGCCCTAACAAAGTAACCGGAAGATCGTAGTAAGTGGGAGGCAATTTTTTTATTATTATTTCCGGCAACTGACTTCGTTTTATAGATGCGCTTGAGAGTGTATAATAGCCTTTAATTTGCGTGTCTTGATTTGTAAGAACGAAACAGGCAGACAGTTTCCTTTTCATATCCTGTTTTGCTTGCTTATGCAGATAGCTATCAAGCATAGGATTTCCACAAGAAAAAGTAGCTTTTTCGTGCCCTACATCTAATAATGTGGTAAGGGAAATCATTTGGTCGCCACCTGCTTTTTGTACAGATTTGCTGCTTCTTTCAGCGAATTGTTTGGCTCAGGTGGATTGACTAATGCATCAAAAAATATTTTTCTGTCTTTTTCTGTTGCAAGCAAAGCATTATGTTTTTCTACAATACTGCTAGCTACCTGTTGGGTAGCATGAATTACAAATTCTGATAGCGACTTAAACCCGCTTATTGTTGCCGCCATTTCAAAGAACTCTTTCTGACTCTTTGATAAACGGGCATCGAACCTAGCTTGCTGTTGTTTTACCTGACTCATAGCAATAATATATGATCACAAATGTACGGAATATTACCGTACGAAACCTAGAGGCATTATAGATGTAATATCACTTTCCGATACAAAACTTAGAAAAAATGTAATCAAGTTTATCCTCTGTGGTTACCTGACCGGTGATGGTGCCGAGATAGTGGAGGCAACGGCGGATATCTAGGGAAAGGAGGTCGCCGGGGAGGTTTGTGTCCATTCCGGTTTTTATGTCGGTGAGAGAGGTGAGTACGTCTTGCAGGGCGGCAAAATGGCGGGCATTGGTTACTATGGTGCCTTCGTGCTGTATCTGTCCACCTGTTACTAGGTTATAGAGGGCATCTTTAAGGTCGGTGATGTGCTCTTTGTTGCGGGCAGAGATGAGAAGCACTGGTGCTCCCAATGACTGTAAGGCAGCAGTAGCTGCTGGTATACCGGGTATATCGGCTTTGTTGCCTACGAGTAGAAATGTGGTGTTTGAAGAGCGAAAAGCTTCTATCTGCGCCAATAGGTCGTTTTGCTCGTAGTCGGAATCAATAAAACCAGCTACATCAAACAGGTAGATAACAATATCTGCCTGACTCATAGCGGTGCGACTACGGGCTATGCCCTGCTGTTCTATGAGATCGGTAGTGTGCTGGCGAATGCCGGCGGTGTCTATGAGGCGATACAGTATGCCATTGATGTTGAGCGTCTCTTCAATGGTGTCGCGGGTGGTGCCGGCTATCTCGCTTACTATGGCACGCTCTTCGTTGAGCAGGGCATTCAGCAGGGTGCTTTTGCCTGCATTTGGTTTGCCTGCAATGGCTACGCTAACACCGTTTTTTATGGCATTGCCCAGTGTGAAAGAATTGGCTAACTGCTGAGTGGCATGGGTAATTTGGGTGATGAGATTATAAAACTGTGTACGATCGGCAAATTCTACATCTTCCTGACTGAAATCGAGTTCCAGCTCTATAAGGGCACTAAAACGAATGAGCTGCTCGCGCATAGCGGCAAGATCGTGAGAGAACCCACCACGCAGGTTGTGCATAGCGGCTTTGTGTGCGCTGCTACTGTTGCTGGCTATGAGGTCGGCAACAGCTTCGGCTTGTGTGAGGTCTAGCTTACCATTTAGAAAAGCGCGCATGGTGAACTCGCCAGGCTGTGCCATACGAGCACCAGAAGCTGCATACAGTGCCAATACCTGTTGCAATATATAGGCAGATCCATGACAAGACACCTCTACCACATGCTGGCCGGTGTAGCTGCGGGGACCTTTGTAAAGGCTGACCACCACCTCGTCTACAACCACACCCTGATGCACTATGCGCCCAAAATGCAGGGTATGAGAGGGCTGCTGCGTGAGGTCGGCACCACGAAAACGAGCCTGAGCTATGCTGATGGCATCGGGGCCACTAAGCCGAATAATGCCTATGGCACCCTCGCCGGGTGGAGTGGCTATGGCTACTATAGTATCTGTAAGCTGGTGCATAGGCGCAAAATTAATGGTAATAGATGAGGTATGTGTGATGAGGGAATAAAACAACCTGATATACAGTGAAATTGGTTTGAGCTGCTACAGAAAACTAACTACATTAGCTACAAAATAGCGTAAACATGCGTGCTGTGATACAAAGAGTAACTGATGCTAGTGTAACTATAGAGGGCAAAGTGAAGGCTAGTATAGGTGCGGGTTATATGGTGCTGCTAGGTGTGGAGCTGACAGATGCAAAGGAGGATGCAGAATGGCTGGCGAGCAAAATAGCCCAACTAAGAGTAATGAATGACGAACATGGCAAAATGAACCTTGACATAAAGCAAACTGGTGGTGGAGTGCTAGTGATAAGCCAGTTTACGCTACATGCGGCTTACAAAAAGGGCAACAGACCTTCGTTTATAAAGGCTGCCAGACCTGAGGTAGCTATACCGCTCTATGAACACTTTTGCGAGCAACTGAGTGTGCTGCTGGGTAAGGAAGTAAAGACAGGTGTGTTTGGGGCTGATATGAAAGTGAGCCTGACCAATGATGGACCAGTGACAATAGTGATGGATACTAAAGAAGAATAACAGAAGTGATATGGGGGTAAGAATATGAAGCGTAGAGGGCATTAGAAAACATAAGTAAACCCTACAAATGCTATAATAACCCCAAGAGATGTGAGCCCAAACAATGCAAAACCATGACCATCTGTGCCCGAAAAAACACCTGTAATGGTGAGTAGGAAACTAAGAAAACAGACTATACCACCAGCCAGTATCAATGATAAACCCAGCGTGCGACGGCGAGCATTGCGTAGGGCTACAGTAGCATCTACCAGCTCCTTGATAAAGGTAAGATCATGACCATGATCGAGGAGGTATTGCTCGATCTGAGCACGAGGTTCGCCGAGATCGAGCAGACGCATAACATATTGACCCGGAGTTTCGTCTTTTATTGGTTGGCTCATGATTGCGTAATAGTTTAGCTTGTGTTAGTGACATAAAACAAAATTGCCAGTGAAATTTGCATCTCACTGGCTGTGATTTAAATTAAGCGTTTTCATCGAGCGAGGTGTGGTTGTCGCCACCCAAGCTATAGTAGTTATTTTCTTCGTCTTCTGAGCCTATGTTTTCTTGACTGTCATCGTCTTCACTACCGGGTATATCTAGCGTGCTACCATCTGTGCTGTGGCTGAGAGAGCTGAGCTCGTGTAATGGAGTTCCTTCATCGTCTATAGCATCTAGTGTGGCATCAAAAATTGTAGTGTCTGTGAGGTTTTGTGCGGCATACTCTAACATTAGTACATCTTCATCAGTTATGTCAGCGTCAGTAGCTGCTATTACTACCCCTTCAGCATCACGAGGGTCAACAGTATCATTAAATGGCACTATGGGTTCGGTTGTCTCTAGCCGCTCACGACCGTTGTTGTTGGCTGGTCTTGTAATGTCTTCGCTTCCCGGATAGTGGGGGTATCCTTTCAAATCTTCTTCATTTTGTTGATGGCTCATGGTTATGTATTTGAACAAACTTAACTATAAACAAGATTAAAAAAAATGATTATGGTCAGGAAAACCTAAAGTGATTGAGCAAAAACGGAAGTAGTACTATCTCCAGGAATCCAATGTAAGGACATCAACCAGACAACTTACAAACACCATGTGGCATAGCGATGGCAAAACAGTAAGACACAACGCATACACAATATGTAACAACAGTTCATTTTTGTTGATTAGTGGCATCTTGACTAGATTTGTTGTTTCATAATTATTCACCCCCAGCAATCGTTTATATTGAACTTCGGTAATGTAGTAGGTCAGCAGGCAGCCAAGGAAGGACTAATAAAAATGTGGACACGTAATGTGTTTCCACATGCATTACTTATTACTGGCGCAGAGGGCACAGGAGGCTTACCAATGGCATTTGCGCTGGCACAGTATATATTTTGTGAAAACAAAAGTGAATTTGACTCTTGTGGCACATGCGCCAATTGCAGTAAGGTAAGCAGGATGGAACATGCCGACCTGCATATGAGTTTTCCCAGCATATCGCACAAGACGGGTGTAAAACCTAACAGCAAAATGCACATGCAGTCATTTAGGGAGTTTGTGAAACAAACACCTTATGGCACTACATATGACTGGCTGCAATATATAAATGCAGAAAACAAACAAGGAAATATTACCGCCGAAGAGTGCAGGGAAATAATAGAAATATTGTACCTGAAGTCGTATGAAGGAGGTAAGAAAGTGCTAATAATGTGGCGACCAGAATACCTAGGTAAAGAAGGCAACATACTGCTAAAGCTAATAGAAGAGCCGCCGCAGGACACGATTATGATTTTTGTGGCGGAGAGCAGAGACGAAGTACTAAATACAATACGATCGCGCACACAAGAGGTGAAACTGACACCCATCAAAACTGCCGATATAGCCAGTGCTCTGTCTAGCCGCTCGCTAGCCGACCCCAGAATGGCATCGCAAATAGCACATATAGCTCATGGAAGCTACACTGAGGCACTGAGACTGCTACGCCACACTGACAATGACCTATTTGTAGAAGTACGTAAGATATTCAATGTTATATTCACTAATGATGGTGTGGGCATAACAAAGTTTGCGGAAGAATGGTCGAAGGCGGGAAGGGAACAACAGAAAAACCTGCTGCAATATGTGATACAGCTAATAGAGCACAGTATCAGGAAACAATACATGCCGTCAGTACCCGTAGCGCTGCCTGCTGCTGAGGCTGAATTTGCGGGGAAGCTAGCTATGCGCAATATGCCATTGGAGCGCATGACGGCTATGATAAAGGCCATTACAGACACCATATACTACATAGAGCGCAACGCACATGGCAAAACGCAATTACATGCCTTGCTGATAAGGCTACACCACATAGTGATAGGTAAAGAACTTGTGTAAATCATTGACAGATATCGCTGCTGTTGCTTCACACCAGCACTTTAATAAAGTGACAATAAACTCAAAGTAGGCAACTAATTAAAAACAATAAAGCCGTTGTAGTGATACAACGGCTTTATTGTTTGAATGTCTTAGGTTGATTATAACTGATCGTAGATAGGAGCATCTACATTACGGCTAACACCGAAGTATTGGTAAGTTTTTCTGCGGTATCCCTTCTTGATGTAAGCATCAGTATCTGTAGTGAAATCTTCAGGGATTGTTCTCCAAGATCTGCGTTTTACATCTCTCCAACGATAGATACACAATGTGTTAGGTCCACGACGTGTAAGTGCATAAAACTGAAGGTGCTTCTGAGTGTAACCAGCTTTCAGCATTTGGTCGTCACTGAATTCATCTTCTGCTACTGTAACGTGTACTCTACCAACTGGATTGTACCAGCCATATACGGCTACACGGTTTGGACCGGGATTGCGGTACGCCCAAAACATAAGAGTTTTATCTGTCCAGCCCCAGTTAAGTAACTGACCATCCTGATATTCTCCGTCAACTACTGTTGCATAATCTCTGTCTTGTGGTATATACCAACTAAATATACGCACGAGATCCTCCTGCGCAAAACTTCTGTTGGATAGAAAAATAGCTGCTAATAATGTAGTAACTAAGACGATGGTTCTTTTCATGTTTGTTCTTGTTTTCAAAATTGAACCCAAAATACATAAAATTTTTCTTGACCTGCAAATTATTACCCTACTTTTTTTTTGCCAATCGGCATTATAGTGCAATTAGTGTCTTAAACCAGAACATTTGCGGCTTGTAGCCCCTACATAGTGTGTGTGGCAATAAAAAAGATGTGTATTAGGTGCAAAAAAGAGCTAAAAAAACTAGTGTTCTGCACTGGTACCGAAATACTCTTTATACCAGGGTATTTCGTGGTGATCAAGTGCTTTTTCATCAATTACGTGCGCAGGATCAGCCTTGGCATATAGCAACTCTAAAGATGCGAAATCTCGCTGGCTTATGACCTTAAAACCGTGATTGATTAACTGGGCTGCACATACACCTGCACCAATCTGATATACCTTGTTCTGTGCAAATCTGCTGCCGCTATACACCACCTGGCTGCCGCACGCAGCACTAACATCCATTAATACTGCCAGCTCTATTTTTTCATTTTTTGCGATTTCCAGCATTTTTAGAGAAGCAGCTATCATACCCTCACTCCAGTCTATGCCCGTCTCTGTGAGCACACGGGCGGTGCCTTTTAGTACATCAAAGCCATTGCCACCATGAATGTCACACATCTCGCGAGGGGAACCAAATGAGAATTCCTCTGGACAAAATTTCAAAACATTCAGAGTGTTCATGGTTAAGAGCTTTAAAGCACTGGGATAAGTGCCATTGGCGGTGCCATCGTAACCACAAGTAACACCTGCTAAACATGCACTTAACAATATTCTAAGTGGGTCATCAACAGTAGGCACTCTTAATTGATTAATGTAATTGCGATCGGTCATAGTTTGTAAAATTTATTGAACTAAACAATGTGAGACACAATGAAACCACCTTTATAACACCCTAAAACAACTATTACCGTGCCTACAATATAACTAAGCAACCATAAAATTGCACAACTTAAAGAGTACTCTAGCACCAGTAATTGCATCTATACCATCACCTGTATGTGAACCTGAGGAAACTTCGTTGAGATCGAAACCTATCAATTGTTTGCCAGAATCATGCAACAAACGGAAAAGATAAAATATCTGCTCAGCCTCAAACCCACCTGGTACTGGGGTGCCGGTATTAGGGCAAAGTTTGGGATCTAAACCATCAATATCAAAACTTATATATACTTTCTGAGGCAACGAAGATATAATATCGTTGCAAATTGCTTTCCAAGTTTCGCCTTCGTACTGACGTGCTTTTATGTCTCTATCGAAATAAGTTTTTATTCGTCCGCTACTGGTATTTATCATTTCCAGTTCTTCATCGCAATAATCGCGTATGCCTACCTGTACCAGTTTTTTGACCTGAGGAATGGTAGTGAGTACGTTGTACATGATAGAAGCATGCGAATAAGTAAATCCTTCGTAAGCTATGCGCAAATCGGCATGGGCATCAATTTGTAGTATACCAAATTCGGGATGAACTTCAGAAAGTGCTTTTATAAAGCCTAATGGTGTACTGTGGTCGCCACCTATTAGTCCTACCTTTTTGCCATTTCTCAGCAAATCGGAAGTCATTTCGTGTACCCAGTCGCAAAGCATTTTGCCACCATTATTGATGTCTACCAGCTTTTCACTTAGTTGTGCGTTGTCCGCCACTTCCCCACCCTCTACCATATGCGATATGATTAGCTCGGCACACTGGCGGAGGTAATCGCTTTTGGTACGAATGTTTTTGTCAATGTGCAGCATGTGAAAACCTTTTTCCCATCCACCTTCTACATCGGGGTCATAAAGGTCTACCTGCATGGCAGCATTAAATATATTCTCCGGACCACGTGCTGTACCAGTACGGTATGATACCGTAACCTCCCAAGGCACTGGAAGCAATACCAATGCGGACTCCTCTTTTGAGAATGGAAGTCCGAAAATATTATTTGACTTAAGACCTACTGAATTGGGATCGAAACTAGACATAATGCAAAGTAAAAGAAAAAGCAGGGAGCTATCAACTCCCTGCTTAAAAATTAATACCTGTGCAACCTAATTATTGCTGCATCACGATATGGAAAACTTTGCTTGCTGATGTAGCACGAACCGTCAACAGATACATACCATTAGCCAGTGTGTTATCGAGCTGTATGCGTGTATCTATGCTACCATTACGTACTTCAGCTTTGCTGCGGTGTACTGATTTTCCTAGCATGTCTGTAACCTCAATAGATACTTCTTCATCCTGAACACCAGTTACAGAACCCTTAATCTGCAGATTGCCTCTTGTAGGGTTAGGAATAGCTATTACATCGAACGAAGCACCCACATTAACTACAGCGACACTAGATACAGACATAACAACTTTGTTGAACGAAGACAAATCGCCACAAGGAGTTCTGTTGACAACTGTACAAGAAACAGTATCGTTGTTCTGGAACTGATTGAAAGTAAACACTGAGCTAGTAGCCCCCATTACAGTAGCGCCGTTTATGTACCACTGGTAAGCAGGATTGAAGCTGTTAGCTACTGTTGCTGTCAGTACAACTTCTTGACCGTTAGCAATTACAGTACCAGGATTAGCCACTATCGTTACCTCTGGAGCTACAGGAGCTACTACTTTCATAGTATCCGCTTCACCAGTTACGAGAGTTGCAGTGCGGCAGGCGTAGTTACTAGTCATGCGGCAGTATACTACATCACCATTTACAGGAGCATAAGCATATACAGCACCTGTACCTACAGGCATTCCGTTTTTAACCCAAGTATAAGAAGGCGCAGTACCACCGTAGATGCTAGATGCATTGAATGTAACTACCGTGCCTGTACAAACTGTATCGCCTATAGACAACATAGTAGCAACTGCAGGAGTTTGGTTAGCATTGACTGTCATTGTTCTAGCAGCAGTAGCTGTAGCAGGAGTAGCGCAAGCAGCACTACTGCTAAGCGTTACAGAAACCACATCACCATTAGCAGGTATGTAAGTATGAGTGCTAGATGTTGTAGCTACCACATCACCATTAACTTTCCACTGATAAGAAGGAGTGCTACCACCGTTTGTTTGAGTAGTAGTGAATACTACTGGAGAGCCAGCGCAAACAGTATCACCAGTAGATGAAGTAAGCGTTACAGAAGGAGTTACTGGAGTAGTAATACCTATAGTAGCCACGCCTGTCATATTGCGAGTACAACCAGCAGCAGAAACCGCAGCAGCTGTGTATGAACCTTCTACAGACTGAAGACCGAAGCTAATAGCTGCACCCGTACCAGTAGCTGTAGCCACCACTGAACTACCAGTGCGCAAAGTGTAAGTAACTCCAGCTACAGAACCAGAAAGGCCAACAGCAACACCGCTACCACCTGGGCAATAATTACCACCACCAGTTACAGTGTAAATAGTGGGCAATGCATTGACACTGATAGTAGCACTACCTGTCATTGTGTTGCTGCAAGATGTAGCTGGATTAGATGCTACTACTGTGTAAGTACCAGCATTTGTAAATGTTCCGAAGTTGAGTGCAGAGCCTGTGCCAGGTATTGCAGCACCTACAGCGGTACTACCATTGTATAAGCGATAATTGATACCGATAGCAGAACCTTCAAGACCAACAGATACACCTGTACCACCTGCGCAATAACTACCACCACCAGTTACATTGTAAGAAGTAGGAGTAGGGTTAACAACCACAGATGCGGTACCTGTCATTGTAACACCGCAAAGAGTAGTATTGTTTGTAGCCATTACAGTGTAATCGCCAGCAGTAGTGAATATACCGAAGTTTATAGCACCACCTGTACCTGTTATTGCAGTACCTACTGCAGTAGAACCATTGTATAATGTGTATGAAGCTGCGGTAGAAGAACCAGCGAGACCAATAGCCACACCAGAACCACCAGCACAATACTGACCACCACCTGTAATAGCGAACTGAGATGGAAGCGGGTTAGCTACGATAGCAGCACCGCTAGCCATGTTGTTTCTACAGCTAGTAGTAGTGTTCATAGCCACTACAGTGTATGTACCAGCCAGCATATTGCCGAATGTAATAGCATCACCAGTACCGGCTACAGTAGACATGAGCGTAGCACCTCTGTACAAGTTGTAGTTAACCCCTGTCTGAGTACCTATCATACCCACAGCAACACCAGCACCACCGGCACAATAGCTACCACCACCCGTTACAGTAAATACTGTAGGCAATGGATTGATAGTAACAGAAGGAGTACCATTCATATCTATTGTACAACCATTAGCCATACTGGTAGCTACTACTTTGTAAGCACCAGCAGCAGTACGTAAACCAAAGCTTACACCTGAACCTGTACCTGAAACAGCAGCACCCGATGGAGTTGTACCATTGTACAATGTGTAAGCAACACCATTCTGAGAACCTGAAAGATTGAATGCAACACCATTGCTACCAGCACAATAACCTGATGCACTGCTAGTAAGTGTGAACAGCTCAGGCAATGCATTTACTGCAACCGATGCTACACCAGACATGTTGGCTGTACAAGCAGTAGTAGTATTAGTAGCCACTACCATGTAATTACCAGCACCAGTTTGAGCACCGAAGTCGATAGCAGCACCTGTACCATCTATAGCCGCACCTATCATAGATGAACCACTGTATAACTGGTAGCTAATACCTGACTCAGAACCAGAGATACCAACGTTAACACCAGTACCACCAGCGCAATAGTTACCACCACCTGTCACTGTATATGTAGCAGGAAGTGTATTTACTATTACAGTCGCTGTACCATTCATTTGTTGTTGACAACCAGTTGTAGCATTTACTGCTTTCACTGTGTAAGTACCAGTAGCAGTCTGCATACCAAAGTTCAAGCCAAGACCATTACCCGCCACAACAGCACCAACCGCAGTAGGACCATTGTAGAGTCGATAGTTGACACCTGTCTGAGAACCAGCAACTGATACCATAACACCTGTACCACCAGCGCAATAGTTACCACCACCTGTCACATCATATTGACTTGGCAATGTATTTGTAGTAACTGCAACAGAACCTGTCATATTATTTTCACAACCAGTAGTTGTGTTTGTAGCTTTTATAGAGTAGTTACCAGCGGTACGATTGCCGAAAGAGATAGCAGCTCCAGTACCTAATACTGCACTACCTACTGCTTCTGTACCATTGTACAACATGTAGCTAACACCAATCTGAGAATTGCTCAAACCTACTTCTACACCAGTACCATCAGCGCAGTAGCTACCACCACCTGTGATGGTGTAAGCCAGAGGCAGAGTATGAGTACCAACAGTAGATGTACCAGACATTGTAGCAACACAAGAAGTTACATTGTTAGTAGCCTCGATAGTATAGTTACCAGCTAACTGCGTACCAAAGTCGATAGCAGCACCAGTACCCTCTATCGCAGCACCTACCATAGTAGTGCCACTATATAAGCGATAAGTAACACCAGCCTGAGAACCGCTCAATGACACTACAACACCAGTACCACCTGGGCAATAGTTACCACCAGCAGAAACAGTATATAGTGTAGGCAATGTATTGATAACCACTGATTTGCTACCAGTCATGTCTGAAGAGCAACCAGTAGTAGCATTAACAGCCATTACTGTGTAGTCGCCAGCAGCAGTCTGCAAACCGAAGCTAATAGCAGCACCTGTGCCTGCTACCTGAGTACCCGTTGCTACAGAACCTCTGTATAAGCGATAATTGATACCCAACTGAGAATTGCTAAGACCTACAGTCACACCAGTACCACCGTTGCAATAGCTACCACCACCTGTTACTGCATACACTGCAGGCAAAGCGTTGAGCGATACTGTAGCAGCACCAGACATATTGTTGGTACAAGATGTAGTAGTGTTTGTAGCTACTATACTATAAGTACCCACAGCTGTTTGTAAACCATAAGAGAGGATATCACCAGTACCATTAAGTACGCCACCTACCGGTGTAGCACCATTGAACAGTTGGTAAGCAACACCAGTCTGAGAACCAGACAATGCTACTTCTACACCTGTACCACCGTTGCAGTAAGCACCTCCACCTATCACAGAATGAACAATAGGTAATGGATTGATAACCACAGACGCAGCACCAGACATACTGTTAGCACAGCCCGTAGTATTGTTAACTGCGGCAACTGTATAAGTACCAGCGTTGGTCATATTGCCGAAGCTGATAGCACCACCAGCACCACTTATTGCAGCACCTGTAGCAGTAGAGCCATTGTAAAGTGTGTAGTTGATGCCAGATTCTGTAGCAGTAAGACCTACGTTGACACCAGCACCACCTGCGCAATAAGCACCACCACCAGATACAATTTGCAATGATGGAAGTGGATTAACAGAAACTGAAGCACTACTGCTCATAACGTTAGTACAACCAGAACCTACAGCTGTAGCTAATACCGTATAAACACCAGCAGCAGTTTGTGCACCAAAACTTAAAGCAGAACCGTTACCGTTTATCCAAGGGCTAGAAGCGGTAGTACCATTGTACAAGCGATAATTAACGCCTGTAGTAGAACCGCTCAACAATACATTGACACCTACACCACCAGCACAATATGCACCACCACCTGATACTGTGTACACAACAGGCAATGCATTTACATTGACAGTAGCACTGCTGTTCATTGCTCTTGTGCAAGAAGTAGCAGCATTGATAGCTACGGCTGTATAAGTGCCGTTATCATACATAGTACCGAAATTCAGTGCAGTACCTGTACCAGATATAGGAGCTCCAAGAGCTGTACCGTTTTTGTAAAGCTGATAGATATTACCTGTCTGAGAGCCTGACAAACCAACGTTAACACCAGTACCACCTGCACAATAGTTACCACCACCAGTGATGTTGTAAGCTACCGGCAACACATTTACTGATACTGTAGCAGCACCAGTCATGTTGTTGGTACAAGTAGTAAGTGTATTCTGAGCTCTTACTGTGTATACACCAGCGGCTGTCTGCAAGCCAAAGCTAATAGCAGAACCAGTACCAGTAACCACTACACCTGTAGGAGTAACACCATTATACAAAGTATAGTTAACATTAGGCTGTGAACCACCCAGACCTACGAGAACACCAGTGCTACCTGCACAATGTGCACCACCACCAGTTACTGAATAAGCAACAGGAGCGGGACTAGCAGTTATTGTAGCACTACCGTTCATTGTGCTTTGACAACTTGTGATGTCATTCACTGCAATTATAGAGTAGTTACCTGCTGTGCGAGGACCAAAATCCAGAGCACTACCAGTACCCGCAAGTGGAGCACCAGCAGTAACCATTCCGTTGTATAATGTGTAAGTAATACCTGTATTAGAATTGCTTAGTGTAACATTCACTCCTTCTGAACCAGTGCAATAGCTTCCGCTACCTTCTACTGTATAAACAGATGGCAATGGATTGATGCTAACTGCAACTGTACCAGTCATAGTGCGCGCACATCCTGTAGCCGCAGTTACAGCACCCACTGTATAGTTACCACTAGCAGTCTTCATACCGAAATCGAGAGAAGAACCATCGCCTGCCATCGGTGAACCAGCAGCCACACCATCAAGATACAACTGATAACTAACACCAATTGAAGAAAGCGCAAGGCCTACAGATACACCAGCACCACCGTTACAATAGCTACCACCGCCTGTTACTGCATAAGCAGCAGGTAATGGATTAACTACTACTGTAGCACTACCAGACATATTGCTGGTACAACCTGTACCAGTGTTGATAGCCTGAACTGTATAGATGCCAGGAGCAGTCTGGTTGCCGAAGCTAAGTGCAGAGCCGTTACCAGCTACCGCTGCACCTACCAGAACACCACTGTTGTACAAACGATAATCTATACCAGTGGCAGAGCTTGTAAGACCAACCTCTACACCACTAGCACCAGAGCAGAAGTTGCCACCACCAGTAACTGTGTGAACCACAGGCAATGAATGCACTATAACTTCCGGTGTACCTGCCATTACTCTAGAGCAACCAGTAGTTGCGTTAGTAGCGCGAACAGAATAGAAACCTGCAGCTGCCTGTAAACCGAAATCGATAGACATACCAGTACCTGATATTGCTGAGCCTACTGGTGTAGTGCCATTAAACAACTGATAGTTAACACCACTTTGAGAACCGTTAAGGATAACTGCATATCCACTACCGCCTGCGCAATAGTTACCACCACCTGTTACAAGGTAGATAACAGGAAGGTCATTGATACCAACTGATGCACTACCCGACATATTGCTAGTACAAGTAGACGCTGTGTTAGTAGCCCTAACTGTATAAGTACCAGCGATAGTCTGTAAACCAAAATTGATAGAAGAACCAGAACCTACAACAGTAGCCATAACTGTAGCACCATTGTATAGCTGATAAGTAATACCGGTTTCAGAACCAGCAAGACCTACTGCAGAGCCAGAACCACCAGAACAATAGTTACCACCACCTGTTACACCATATATAGCTGGCAATGTGAGGTAAGTGATTGTAGTGCTTCCGCTCATATTAGTAGTACAACCAGTAAGTGTATTAGTAGCCACTGCTGAGTATGTACCTGCAGCAGTAAAAGTACCCATGTTAAGCACACCACCACTACCTGTAACTGGAGTACCCATTGCTGTAGCACCCATGAACAACTGGTAAGTAATGCCTGTTTGTGAACCAGCTAATGTAACGTTAGCACCGCTACCACCAGGGCAAAGTGTACCACCACCCAATACATCATAAGCAACAGGATTGCTATTGATAGTAATTGTAGCACTACCTGTCATGTTAGTAGTACAAGATGTAGCAG
This sequence comes from uncultured Flavipsychrobacter sp., assembly GCA_964601855.1. Lineage (GTDB taxonomy): Bacteria > Bacteroidota > Bacteroidia > Chitinophagales > Chitinophagaceae > Nemorincola. The sequence continues at coordinate 23,469 of CAZRPA010000018.1, forward strand.
TACCAGTAGCCTGTACTGTGTAAGTACCAACTGCTACCTGATTGCCAAATGATATAGCAACACCAGTACCAGCCACTGGAGTACCCAGTGCTGTGCTACCATTGTATAAACGATATTCTGTACCAACTGCTGAACCACTTAAGCCAACAGGTACGCCAGCACCACCTGCACAATACGTACCACCACCTGTAACTGTAAACGCAGCAGGAGGAGTATTAATGACAACTGTAGCAGAACCTGACATATTAGCAACACAACCAGTTAATGCGTTAGTAGCTTGTACTGAGTAAGTACCTGATACAAATACTTCGCCAAAGTCAACGCCGCCACCGGTACCAGATATTGGCGCACCTATTGCAGACAGACCTTGATATAATTGGTAGTTTACACCAGCTTCGGTAGCTTCTACACCTATGTGTACACCTGGGCCACCAGCGCAGTAGCCACCGCCACCATACACACTAGCTACAGCTGGTAAAGTATTTACTACCACAGCAGCTGTAGTGCCCATTACCCTTGTACAACCTGTGCTGGCATTAGTAGCCAATACTGAATAAGTACCAGCAACTGTCTGCAAACCAAATGTAACAGGTGCACCTGTACCAGCTACCGGAGTACCTACCAATGAAGCACCACGATATAACTGATAGTTGACACCAGACTGAGAGTTGGCGAGACCAACGCTAACACCGTTACCACCTACGCAGTAGCCGCCACCGCCTGTCATATTGTAAACTGTAGGTAATGCATTGATTACCACAGCAACAGATGAAGACATTGGATTGGTACAAAGTGTAACATTGTTGGTAGCCAGTACTGTATATGTACCAGCTGTTAACTGTGAACCAAAGTCGAGCGCAGCGCCTGTACCAGATACAGGGCTACCAACTAATGACGCACCATTATATAATCTGTAAGTAATACCTACATTAGAACCGCTAAGACCTACAGCGACACCAGAACCACCAGAGCAGTAGCTACCACCACCAGTTACTGTGTACGCAGAAGGAGCAGGATTAACAATAACAAGAGCATTGCTGGTCATGTTGTTGTTACAACCTGTAGTATTATTTGTAGCAACAGCAGTGTAAGTACCGGCCAAAGTTTGATTGCCAAAAGAAATTGGAGCACCAGTACCCGCAACTGGAGTACCCATTGCATCTATGCCTTTGTATAAAGTATATGTAACACCTACCTGCGAACTAGCAAGTCCAACAGGTACACCTACACCGTTTTCGCAATAAGTACCACCACCAGTTACATTGTACTGAGTAGGCAATGAATTTACCACCACATTGGCACTACCTGTCATTGCGTTAGTACATGTAGTTACAGTGTTGGTAGCGAGTACTGTGTAAGTACCGGCACCGGTCTGTAAACCAAAAGTGAGAGATACACCAGTACCAGCTATTATACCACTTACTGGCGCGATACCATTGTACAACTGATAGTTGATACCTGGGTTACTGCTGCTCAGTCCTATTACTACACCTGTACCACCAAAGCAATAACTACCACCACCTGTTACAGTGTGTGTAGCAGGGAGTGGGCTGATAACTACAGCCGTTGTTCCGAACATGCCACTGGTACAAGTTGTAGCTGTGTTAGTAGCAGCTACAGAATAAACACCAGCAGTAGTGTGTGAGCCAAAAGTAATAGCACCACCAGTTCCAGAGACAGGAGCACCTGTAGCAGTGCTGCCTACATACAACTGATAAGTGATACCCGCATCAGAGCCGTTAATACCTACTGCTACACCTGTACCACCTGAACAATAGTTACCACCACCTGTAACTACATAAGTAGTAGGCAATGGATTAACTACTACTGTAGCCACACCACTCATATTGTTGACGCATGTAGTTGTGTTGTTAGTAGCTATTACGCTGTAACTACCTGCAGTAGCCTGCATACCAAAAGATATTGCACTACCTGTACCAGCTATTGGCGTACCAACAGTAGAAACACCATTGTACAACTGATAGCTTACATCTACCTGAGATGCATCAAGACCAACAGGCACACCGGCTGCACCAGCACAATAGTTGCCACCACCTGTTATGTTAGCAGCTATTGGTAATGGATTAACCACTACTGTAGCACTACCTGTCATAGCATTGGTACATGAAGTAGAAGCATTAGTAGCCAATACTGTGTACACACCAGCCAAAGTCTGCTCACCAAAAGATATAGCAGCACCTGTGCCAGCTACTGGAGTACCTAAGGCTGTAGAACCATTGTATAATTGATAATTGATACCTGTATTAGAGAAAGAAAGACCAACATTAACACCTGTACTACCTGCGCAATACTGTCCACCACCTGTTACAGCATAAGCTGTAGGCAGAGGGTTAGCAACGATTGTTGCAGTGCCAGTCATGCCACCACTACATGTAGTAGAAGTGTTAGTTGCAAACACTGAGTAAGTACCTGCTGCTGTCTGCATACCGAAGTTGATAGCAGCACCTGTACCCGCTACTGGAGCACCAACTGGTGAAGAACCATTGTACAACTGATAGTTGACACCAGTGTTCGTATTAGACAAAGCAACTACAAAACCAGTACCACCATTGCAATAAGTACCACCACCTGAAACCAGATAAGCAGTAGGAGCAGGAGTGATCATAACCGTAACCGTACCTGTCATACCACCAGTGCAACTTGTAGCTGTATTGGTAGCTGATACGCTGTAGATACCAGTAACATTCTGAGAACCGAAGCTAATAGCTGCACCAGTACCCGCTACTGGAGTACCTACGGCTGCTGAGCCATTGTATAATTGATAAGTAAATCCTGACAAAGAACCATCAAGACCTACCGTAACTGAACCTGTACCAAAACAAGTAGTACCACCACCTGTAACATTGAAGGTTGCGGGTGCAGGATTAACAGTAATAACTGCACTGCTGTCCATGTTGCTAGTACAACCAGTTATTGCATTTGTAGCAAGTATGGTATAAGTACCAGCAGTATTAATAAGTCCGAAATTTATAGGACCGGTAACACCAGCTGCTGGGCTACCAACCATTGTAGCACCTCTGTACAATTGATAGTTGATACCTATTACAGACCACTCAAGACCAATATTAACACCAGCATCACCTGCGCATATTGTGCCACCACCTGTCATGTCATATACGTTAGGTGCAGGCAGCATATTTACTACCGATGTACCTGTCATAGTAAGCGAGCAAGTAGAACCAGGATTAGCTACCACAGTATAGTTGCCGTCTATAGTTTGTAAACCGAAACTAATAGCAGCACCTGTACCAGTGATGAAACTACCCACGGTAACACCATCGCGGTAAAGCTGATAAGTAACACCGAAATCTGAACCTGAAAGACCAATAGCAAAACCAGAACCACCTTCGCAATAAGTACCTCCACCTGTTACTGTATAAGCATTAGGAGAAGAACTTGTAGATATGACAGTAGTACCAGTAATATTGGAATTACAAGAGTTGGCAGTATTAGTAGCCAATACTGAATAAGTACCAGCCACTGTTTGTAAGCCAAAGCTTAAAGGAGCATCTGTACCAGCAAGAGGGCTACCTATAGCAGCACCATCGCGGTATAATTGATAATATACTCCTATTTGAGAGTTAGAAACACCTACTGGCACACCAGAACCACCAGAGCAGTAAGCACCACCACCTGTGATGTTGTAAACTATAGGTGTAGCATTCACTGTAAGTGCTGAAGAAGCTACAGTATTGCTGGTACAACCAGTACCAGGATAAGTAACATTCAGACTGTATACACCAGTAGCTAATACGCCAGGTAAAGTGTACGTCTGAGATGCAGTAGCAGAAGTGCTGGCATAAGCATTAGGACCAGACCAGTTATAAGACACTACACTGCCAGTACCTGTAGCACCAATGCTATTGAGCGTAAGCACAGAACCTGCGCAAAGAGTGGTAGCAGAAAGGTTGATACTAGCTACAGAAGGTATGTTGTTGACTGTAATAGTAGGTGTAGTAACCTTGTTGCTAGTACAACCAGAACCAGGGTAAGTCACAGTTAAACTGTAGACACCGCTTTGAGCTGTTGTAGTAGTAGAAATAGCAGTAGAATTGCTGGTGGTTGTAGTAGAGAAACTATTAGGACCAGTCCAGTTGTATGATGCAAGAGCACCAGCACCTGTTACAGCACCTGCCGTGAATGTAATGGTAGAACCAGTACAAATTTGAGTAGTAGATGCGGTAATACTTGCTACGTTAGGCAAATCATTTACTGTAACCGCAGGTGAAGTGGTAACAGCATTGCTGGTACAACCCGTGCCCGGATAAGTAACAGTAAGTGTGTATACACCACTCTGAGCAGCTGTAGTAGTAGTAAATGACGTACTGTTTACAGCAGTAGTAGTACTGAAACTGTTAGGTCCCGACCAATTGTAAGAGACAAGAGAACCGGTACCAGTAACAGCACCTGCTGTAAATGTAACAGGAGTACCTACGCACAAATTGCTAGCAGAAGAAGTAATAGATGCTATTGTAGGCAATGCATTAACAGTAACTGCAGCAGAAGTAACTGCTGTAGCACTGTTACATCCTGTACCGGCATAGGTAACAGACACTGAATAGTTGCCACTAGCTGCTGTAGTTGACGGTGTAAGTGTAGCAGTATTAGTTGTGGTAGTAGCTGTGTAACCGTTAGGACCACTCCAGTTGTATGAAGTGATAGCGCCGTTACCAGTTACAGCACCTGCTGTAAGTGTAAGTGGTGTACCAACACACAAATTATTAGTTGATGTAGTGATACCAGCTATTGTAGGCAATGCATTAACTGTAACAGCAGGAGAAGTAACACGCATTGTGCTGTTGCAACCTGTACCCGCATAAGTTACTGTCAATGAATAGTTGCCACTAGCTGCAGTAGTAGATGGCGTAAATGTGGCACTGATGGCAACAGTTGTAGCACTGTAGCCATTTGGACCACTCCAGTTGTATGAAGTAATAGTGCCACTGCCTGTAACTGCACCTGCTGTAAGTGTAAGCGGTGTGCCGATACACAAATTATTAGAAGATGGAGTAATTGAAGCAACTGTAGGTACTGCATTTACAGTAACCGCAGGACTAGTAGTGCGTAGTGTACTGTTGCAACCTGAACCTGCATAAGTAACAGACAATGAATAAACACCCGAAGCCGATGTGTTAGGAACAGTGTAAGTAACATTGTTAGCTGTCGTAGTAGCAGAGTAGCTGTTAGGACCGCTCCAGTTGTAAGAAGTAAGTGAACCACTACCTGTAACTGCACCTGCAGTAAGTACCAAATTAGAACCAGCACATATGTTGGTGGTAGAAGGGGTAATACTAGCTACTGTAGGTAAAGGATTAACTGTAACAGCAGGAGCTGTTACAGATATAGTACTATTACAACCATCGCCAGGATAAGTAACACTAACTGAGTACACACCACTTTGTGCAGTGGTAGTGGTCATAAGTGTAGAAGTATTAGTGGCTGTAACATCTGTAAATCCGTTTGGTCCAGCCCAGTTGTAAGAAAGCAAAGATCCAGAACCAGTTACAGCACCAGCTGTCAACGTCAAGTCTGTACCAATACACAACAATGAAGAAGAAGCAGTGATACCAGCAATTGTAGGTTTAGCATTAACAATAACTGATGGTGCAGTAGCTACGGGAGCACTGGTACAACCATTGCCAGGGTAAGTAACTGTAACTGAATAAGCACCAGAAGCAGCAGAAGTAGTTGGGGTAAACACTACACTGTTGGTAGCAGTTGTAGCAGAGTATCCGTTAGGGCCAGTCCAATTGTAAGAACTTAAAGAACCCGAACCAGCTACTGTACCTGCTGTGAAAGTAACTGGAGCTCCAGTACACAAGAAAGAAGTAGAAGCAGAGATGCTAGCAACCACTGGTGCAGAGATTACACTGACAGAAGTAGTGTAAACTGTTGTTGGGCTACAACCAGCGTTTCCAGAGCCATCACTTACAGTAAGTGAGTAAACTGAGCTGGTAGCCGGATTGGCTGTGGTAGTAGCACCTGTAGTTGCTACCAGTGAAGGACCACTCCATGAGTAAACACTAGTATTAGCACCAGGATTTGCGCTCAAGGTAACTGTACCGCCTTCGCATATTGGGCTGTTGTTAGAAGGTGCAGCAGAAGGTATAGGATTGATGGTAACACTTGCGCTACCCTCTGGTCCCCAGCAACCTAAAGCTGTACGAGATCTGAAATAATATGTACCTGTAGTTGTAATTAAAGCAGTACCAAAAGGCGAAGCTGTAGAAGTGCCACCAGAAGTAGCACCTTGATAATAGAATGCACCGCCAGCACCACCAGAAGCTATCAACAACTTGCTACCACAATATGTGCCAGCACCTGTAACAGTAACTGCTGCTGGAAGAGGGTTGATGGTTACATCAACACTAGTTTCAGGTCCCCAGCAACCAACTGGTGAGCGAGATCTGAAATAATAAGTACCAGTTGCAGTAGCCGTACCTACAGCACCTACTGCTGTAGATGTACCACCAGATGTAGTACCTTGGAAATAAATAGTACCACCAGCACCACCTGTACCAGTCAATGTAGCACTTCCGCAGAAGGTACCTCCACCAGCTATAGATACTGTAGCAGGTAATGCATCGATAGTAACGGCTGCACTACCTTGTGTGCTCCAGCAGCCACCAGAAGACCTAGCTCTGAAATAATAAGTGCCTGTAGCAGATACAACCTCAGAAGAAGACAGCGTAGCAGTAGACGTACCGTTAGAAGTAGTACCCTGATAGTAAATAGAACCACCAACGCCACCAGAAGCCGTAAGTGTGGTAGAACCACAGAAACCACCACCACCAGCTACTGTAACTGCAGTAGGTATTACATTGATAGTAACTTTAGTAGTAGCAGAATCTGCAAATGCAGTAAATGTACATTTGTTGACGAATCTGTAATAAGTAGTGGTAGTAAGTGCAGATGGGATAACATAAGTTGCTGTAGTGGCGCCTGCGATATTAGTCCAATTCACACTATCAGTTGAAGATCTCCATTGCATTGTTTGACCAGTAGTTGCACCAGTAGCTGTAATAGTAGTGCTACCTGAGCCACAGAAAGCTGCAACTGCAGGAGCAACAGTACCGGCAGAGATAGAAGTACATAACTGTAATTCATGACCACCCATTACAGGATTAGTTGTTGAGCGAAGAGTACCATCTATATCATTTGCTACACCTACTGGCGTACCATTGCCCAAAGGAACGTTGGTAGAAGTATTTTGCAATCTCAGATTTGTAGTACTGATAAATGCAGGCATCAAATTTCTACTATTCATGTTTCGGCCATATAAAGTCTGCAATTCAGAAAGAGTAGCTCTATCTGCAGATGTATAAGCTAAAACGTTTGGACCACTGACAAAATAGTTATTGTAGTCTATATCACTGAAACCTGTAATAGCCGCAGTGGTGTAGAATGCCCATCCCTTATCAGTACCTGAACTTGTATTGTCGTACTGATTGATGAATATATTGTTTCTTAAGTCAAGATTACCTGTAGAAGAGTTAGTGTAAAAACAAGCAGAACCTGTGTTTGAGTTCCAGCCCGGATAACTACTGTTAAGATGTACAGTATTGTGATACACTTTCACAAAACCAGAACCACTTTCCACCGCAATACCAACAGGATAAAAAGTAACTGACGTTTGAGAATAACACTTGATGTCAGAAATGAGGTTATTGGCTATCAATGTGTTAGAGTAAGTGTTACTTACAGTAACTATTATACCTCTAGCACTACCACCTGATGATGGGTAAGAGTTAGAGATATTTCTGATAGTATTTCGTGTGATTGAACCATCCAAACAAGTAGTACCCAAGTAAACAGCTGTGTTTGCCAGTGTTCCAGTTGAAGCAGAATTGGAAGTTATGTTTTCGAACAAGTTATTGTCCACTACGGCTGCACGAACACCACTACTAAAGTAAACAGCAGCAACCGAGTTACCAGAGGTGGTAATTCCAAGATTGCGGAAAGTGTTGTTAGAAATTACAGGATTCACCATGTTTGTCAACATGATATCTCTATAACCATTGACAGTAGATGCATTGTACGTAGCCGGACCAAAAGTATTGTTGTTGATGACCCACTTGTCCAAACCACCTACAGAAGAACCAGATGCCGTGCCGCTAGCATAAATACAGTAAAAATTTCTAGTAAAGTTGTTTCCTTCAATAGTTACAGTATCATTATCAAGACCAGTAGAGGTAGTGGGGAAAGTACCATTGTCCATACCAGCAAGTATACCATAGTTGGTTATAGTGTTAGAACCACCAACAATGTTCATGTTTTTGAGTGATATGTTTTTGCATCCTGGTCCCGTGCTACTTGTGCTTGCCAACCAGATATTAGCATAGGTAGTAGTAGAAGTACTGTTAAGCGTAAGACTTCTGCCACCTGCATTTACACCATCAAAATTAATGTGACGCGCGTTCAACAGCTTGAACATTGCGCTATTAGTGTTTGGACCTGTTACCGTAGCATTTATAGATGCTGCAGGTCTGATGGTAAGATTGTTAGTAGCACTAGCAAATGTATTATTGTTGAACGTAATGGGGAAAGATTCACTCGGATAGGTAGGAGTTATCAACTCGTACACAACCGGACCATTCAGACATTGACTGTTGTAGGCACTAGCCGCTGCAGTAATGGTAGTAAAGTTTCCACCACTACCTACTGTATAAGTTCCAGACAGACCAACTTGATAGGTACTTGGATTAGTAGGATGAGTAGTAACGCTATTTACGTCAGAAGCCACCAAACTAGTGTTGGTGTTAGAACCCACATTAGCACCATTATCTTGAGCCAATATATAATATGACACAGTGTTACCGGAAGCTAAACCACCCATTGTAGCAGCAGTTATTGTGAACGACCAAACACCATTTGTAGCTGTACCAGAAGAAAGAGTACCCGGTGCACTATACCAAGTACCAGCACCATTGCGGAAGTAAACTCTTGGTACTAAAGCGCCAGTAGTAGGTACGCCACCAGGGTCAGCTATATTAACTGTAAATGTTCTGTTGGTGTTAGTACCACAACCGTTATTAGTATATGTTATAACAGGAGGAGTGTTATTGTTAGGTGTACCGTCAAATTCATCTGCACCTATATCATATCCAAATCCACCACCATTGGTAGAACCTACTGGACCGGGACGAAGATCATTGTCGAAATCTCTGTCATATGCAGCTATTGTTGTACCATGCGATTCGATATCATTTGGTGTAGTACCCATGTTAATATGCAAGTCACCGTTTGTAGGGTTTGTAAAAGTAACCGCAGTACCAGAGTAAGAATTGTTGTCGCATCCTGTAGCTGTTCTCCATGTAGCTAATGTTCTATCAGTATTTGACCAGAAACCAACTGTGCTTCCGTTCGCAGAGTTAAGTATGTTGAAGTTAGATGCACCAGTGGGCCAACCAGTAGTTGTACCAAAAGTACCTATCGCATCAGCTATAGCGTAATGTTTACCACTGCCACCATTGCGCGTGTTATTGAAAATGTTGTTCTTAATATCTACGGTAGTAGAGTAAGAACTGATAAAGTTACCTCTCAAGAAACAAGCTGAATGTAAACCACCAGTACTTGCTGTACCACCAATGTGAATAGAGTTGTTATATATTCTTAATGGCAGTGAATAAGTGGCTGAGTTTATGATACCAACAAATGAAGTATTTGTGGTTTGGGCGGTACCTAATGATATCATGTTGTTTACAATATTGGCACCTGTAGTACTAGAACCCGATACAGTAGGTGACTGTATATGGATACCCATTACTTTTTGAGGGCTGGTAGTAGATGTACCTGTACCTTCACAACGCAAATCATAAATTCTGTTATTAGCAATATATGGATCACGTGCATTGGTAGTACTTATACCTGCTATATTAATAGCATTGGTAGTAGTATTGATATTGGAAATATTATAAATACTATTACCAGTGATAGTAGCGTATGGTAAAGTGTTGCCATAATAACAAATACCTGCTGTACCTAAAATGCCACCGAAAGTTGTATTGGTATTATTGGCAGATAGATTTCTGATAGTATTATTTCTGACTATCGCATTTGCCGAACCTTGGTATACTATACCAATATTGTAGCTATTGGTACCAGTACCAGCTTGTGTTATGTTGGCAATGGTATTATCAGCTATTATTGGATCTGTATAGGTAGTATTAGCAATAGAAGCATAAATGCCCCACAAAGTTTGTGTACCAGAAGATACAGTAGATGATTGTATACTATTGGCAGTAGAGAGACTACCTATTAGATTGTTTGTGATAGTAGTACTTGCAGTACCAGTAGCTTCAATACCATAAAAACCAGCACCTACAAAAGCGGAGTTACCTTGTAAAGTAATTGAACCGATGGTATTGTTGGATATATTTACTACCCCAGGCAATGCTGCAAAAGTGGTTATACCTCTAAACGCTATGGTACCATTTGAGCTAATAGTTCTGGTAATAGAACCATTACCCGTTGTTGCTCCAATTGTATTACCAGTAGTGGTACCTATATTTACTTTACCAGCTGTAACTTCTATACCATACAAAATACCAGAAGTACCATTCATACTGATTGAACGAATTAAATTGCCCTGTATATTCGAAATAGGATCAGCAGCTGCTCCTGAGTATGATATAGCCCTGAAAGAGGTAGAACTTGTTGTCGACAAATCCATAACTCCAGTGCCTGTTTCTGAATTATGACCAATAATATTATTGTTGATATTGAACCCTACGCCAGAAGTGGTATTTGTAATCCAGATACCTCTGATAATCTGAGAACTACTGTAAGTCCTAGTTGTAGTCTGAAATATTCTATTTCCAGTTATATTCCATTCTTTGTTACCTAAGGCAATGTAAATACCGCAGTTTTGTGTAAATGCAGCATAGAAGTTAGCAATATTACAATTAGATATTGTGTTTCCGCTATTCTCTTTACCTGTAGTACCTGTTGCGTATACACAGTTATATGGAAAACCTCCCGTAGCATCTCTTATATCACAACTATCGATGAGGTTGTTATCGCTACCTGTGGTACCGGTAGTTGTACCGAAGAAAACCACACCACCTATTGTGCTGGTGTTAGCTCCTCTTAGATTTACAAATTTCACAATATTATCAGATGCATCATTAACGAACTGTATTGCACTAGTATTTTGAGTAGCAGATGTACTATTATTTATTATAGTAAGCGCAGATGTACTACCTGTAGAACCAACCCTACCATCTATGGTTACATAACGAGCACCATTCATGCTTATCATTGGACTTGCAACGTTTGCAGTAAGTGTCATTGCAGCCTGTGGCCTGATAGTTAAACGTCTACCGGGACCAGCACACTGGATACTACCTATATTGATAGGCAGTGTTTCTCCAGTATAAGTAGGCTGTATTTCAAGGACTACGTTTCCTGCCATACCCAGTGCATTAATAGAACTAATGGCACCAGCTATAGTGGTATAATCTCCGGTAGGACCTACTGTTTTGATACCACTTACAGCACATGCTTGTGTACTGATATTTGCAGTAAGCGGAGATATTGTTCTGTATTTAGGGCCACCAGTACACATAGAGTTTACAGAATATACCCAAAACCAATATGGAGTATTATCAGGTAAACCAGTAACTGTAAAAGAAGTAGCTGGACCATAAGACACTACAACACCGCCCAATGCTGAACCACCAGCGGTGTATTCAACACCATCGACTGGTGCTGATGGAGGTGTGCTTGATGTAGTGCGCACTACCAGGTATTTATCGGCAAGTGGCGAAGCCGCTGCTATAAAGGAACCACTAATGGTAAATAGAGTGGAACTCAATGACAACACAAAAGGCTGACCTGGAGGTGTAGCACAAACCGGAGGATTGAGCACAGTAACAGTATAGTCTCTTACATTACCATAGTTGATTGCAGTAGTAGGGCAAGGTGGTATAGACGGGAATAATGGAGAACTAAATACACCTACTATCCTTAACCTGAATGTACCCGGAGTAACACCAGATGGTATGGTAATAGGTATAACCTGTGTAGGCGAAGTGATGGTGTTAGTGCCTCCTACTGATTCACCAGCACTGAATGTACCATTACCATCAAAGTCTATCCACATCTGTACTTTGAAAGATGTAGCATATACAGGCGAGGTATTTACGGTAACATTATACGTTGTACCATTATACAACGTTACTGACTGAGAAGCAGTAAGGTCTGAATAATTAGAAGTACAAGTAGTAGATGGATCTGTGATAGCACTACTTACACCCACCAGAGACGCAATACTGGTGTTCATAGGATAGATCGGGCAATCGAATGTAAAGGTAGGAGTACAAGATGATGCAGTAAACAAACCAGCTGATACTACATTGGTAGTAGAGGTGGTACTGCTAGGAGTACAAGTAACATTACACCTGTAATAAGTGATAGCAGTGATACCCGTAAAGCTGTAAGTGGCATTAGTAGCACCAGATATGTTTGTCCAGCTACCCGTACCCGTAGGAGAAGACTGCCACTGGAATGTGAGGCCTGCGGCAGCAGAGAAGTCAACTACAGATAATGTAAACGGAGTAGTGGCACCACCAGCCATAGGTATAATAGATGCAGTACCTGCAGCAGGAGTACCGGTACATGGGTTTACACCCTCACCTACAACAGGCAGTATGCGAGAAGTAGCCAAACCACCACCAGAAATTGTGATCTGTGATGTGACAGTACCTATGGCTGTTGGCGAGAACCTTACATACAAAGGAACTGCTGTGAAGCCAGGCAATGTGAACGAATAGGTTTGTGGTGTAGAAAACCAAGTAGTACCATTGAATGAAAACTGGAAGTTGCTGGAACCAGAACTAACCGTTAATGGGCTGGAGGTCATGTAAGTAGCATTGACCGTAAACACACGTGTAGCAGATGTAGTACTTACGCCTACATATCCAAAATCCATAGATGCTGGAGTGTTGGTAATAGCAGGCGGCGGTGGCAACAGCGTAACAGAGTAGTCTCTCACATTACCATAGTTGTTGGATGCAGCATTAGGACACGGAGGAATAGATGGGTATGCAGGCGAACTAAACACACCTACAATCCTCATCCTGAAAGTGCCTGGGACAACTGTACTAGGAACTGTGATAGGTATAACCTGAGAAGGACCAGTAATTACGCTCGTTCCGCCTACTGTTTCATCGGCGGTGAAAATACCATCACCACTAAAATCTATCCACATCTGTACTTTGAACGATGTAGCATAAACTGGTGAGGTGTTTACAGTAACATTATAGGTATTACCAATAACTAACGAAACCGAAGATGTGGCTGTGAGATCTGAATAATTGGTGGCACAAGTTGAAGATGGATCTGTGATAGCACCAGCTGCACCTATCAATGAAGCAATACTCGTGTTCATAGGATAAACAGAACACTCATAAGTAAATGTAGGAGTACAAGAAGATGGTGCAAAATAGGTGATCAGTACATTAGATGAAGTAGATGAAAAAGTAGAACTGACACAAGTAACTATACATCTGTAATATCTGGTAGCTGTAACACCAGGCAAGGTGTACATCATGGTGGTAGCACCACTTATGTTTGCCCAACCAGTAGATCCGTCGATCGAGGACTGCCACTGAAAAGCAAGGCCTCCCGAAACTGTAGTACCTGTCAAATTAAGCGTAACAGGGGTGGAAGAACCAGCAGCAGCAAGTGAAGTAGTAGCAGTGCCGGCAGTAGGTGTACCAGAACAAGCTGACGCACCTGTACCACTTACTGGCACATTGACGGTAGCCAACAAGCCACCGCCAGTCATTGTGACGTTACCGGTATAAGACGTAGAAGCAGTAGGATTGAACCTTACATAAACAGTAGTAGCAGTAAATGCGCCACCAGTGTATGCAATATTGTAAGAAGAGACCCAAGTAGTACCATTGCTAGAAACTTCAAAGTTAGCAGGAGCAGTTACAGTAATATTACCCGCAGTAGGATTTAAATTTTCTCCAGTTAGTGAAAATGTCTGAGCCGAAGAGTTAGTACCTGTTGTAATACTACCAAAAGCTAGAGAAGTGGGAGTAGGTGTAACAGATGGGGGGGGGGTCCAACGAAAGGTCAATCCATTGGCAGGATTAACAGTACTATTCCTGGTGCATGTTGAAGTATTACTTGTACCAGCTGTAGTAGCCGACCAATCAGACGTAGTAGTTCTATTGTTAAAATCAGTTCCAGTGGCACCAACAATACCTACATGATAGTTGTAAGAATTAGTAGAAGAAGAAGAAGTACTTCCGTAAACTATTTCTACCATATTGGTAGTTTCATGCAATCTAATTTGAAAATTGATTGGTCCAGTAGCGGATATATTATAACGACAAGCATTAAGCCATTCCATCACAAAAATCCTGTTGGGAGCAGTCCCAATTGTCATTCTACTGATATTTTGTGGAGTAGAAGGACCATTGTACCACAAATCATCTCCCATACCAGAAACACGTAGCGAACCAGATGATAAAGGTGTGTAAGAACTACCCGGAGAGGCAGAGCCAAACTGTAACCAACCGTTACAGTTCATACCTACTTCTGTGTAGTTAGTTCCACAATATTTGAAAGTAAACCCTATGGGTATTGCCCCCAAAGAACCGTCATCCCACAATGTCTGTATTACGGTCGAGCCTGATAGAGGGGTGTAGGTTGTAGTAGTTTGAGAAAAAATGTAACTGGCGGCCGTTTGTCCATACCCCACAAACCCTAAACAAACCGCTAATAATACAAGTAACGCTCTTTTCATAACACTGTATTTGTAAATTTTGAACATTGTACAATTTGAAATACACAACTTAAATGTAGCTCAAAGCCAATACCACAGGGCATTTCGAGGCGAAATGCTAAGTAAATATTAACTAAAAGCTACGTTACTGTGATAAAAATAAGTAAATGGTTGCAATTTTAACAAAATAATTTCTCCATAATCTGCTAAAAGTTGAAGTTTTTTTGAAGGTTTGGAACAACCTTATAAATAAATAATTATACAATATTAAAAATAAACTATACTATATCGTTCTATAAACGCTCTTCAAACGCTGATTTATTAATAATTAATAGTAGGCAAAAACAAAAAAAGTGCCCTGATTAAGGACACTTTTTTTTAAATACATTAGAGTATTGTTTTTATTCCCACTCGATAGTAGCTGGTGGTTTGCTGCTTATATCGTACACCACCCTATTTATGCCTTTTACTCGGTTAATGATATCGTTAGATATTCGGGCGAGCAAGTCATAAGGCAAATGCGCCCAGTCGGCGGTCATGCCATCTACACTAGTCACTGCACGCAATGCACATGTAAACTCATAAGTACGTTCATCGCCCATTACCCCTACGCTTTGGACAGGTAGGAGTATAGCACCTGCCTGCCATACTTCTTTATACATGCCGCTGTCTCTTAGGTGCTGTATATATATAGCATCAGCCTCTTGTAGCATCAGCACTTTTTCTTCGGTAACCTCTCCTAGAATCCTGATGCCTAAACCTGGCCCGGGGAAAGGATGACGACCTATAAAAATATCATCAATACCTAACTCTCTACCCACTTTGCGTACCTCATCTTTGAACAATGCTCTTAGAGGCTCTATGAGCGACAGATGCATGATATCTGGTAATCCGCCCACGTTATGGTGCGACTTGATGGTAGCCGATGGGCCACCATGTACCGACATAGACTCTATGACATCTGGATAAATAGTACCCTGCCCCAAGAAACTAACATCTGTGAGTTTTTGTGCCTCTTCGTGAAATACATCAATGAAACCCTTACCTATTATTTTCCTTTTCTTTTCTGGGTCAGAAACACCACTTAGTTCGTCATAAAACTTTTTGCGCGCGTCTATACCTTTGGTGTTGAGGCCCAAGTGTTTGTACCCATCTAGTACTTGCTGAAATTCGCCCTTGCGCAGCAATCCATTGTCTACAAATATGCAATAAAGATTGTCGCCTATAGCCTTGTGTATGAGCGTAGCCGCTACTGTGGAGTCTACACCACCACTAAGCGCCATTACCACTTTTTTGTTGCCAGCCTGTGCTTTAATTTTTTCTACTGTTTCGTGTATGAAGGCAGCCGGTGTCCAGTCTTGACGGGCGCCGCATATATCTACCACAAAATTTTTGAGAAGTTGTCCGCCATCAGTGCTGTGTGTAACTTCTGGGTGAAACTGTATGGCATAAACAGGATTTGGGGCGTATTGTGCACTTGCTTTGAAAGCAGCTACTGGAATACTATCGGTACGTGCTATGACAGAAAAATCATATGGCAGATCTTTGATAGTATCGCTATGGCTCATCCATACTTGCGAGCCACTAGCAATGGTAGCAAAAAGAGGATCGGCTACTACGTCTTGCAGGTGCGCTCTGCCGTACTCGCGGTGTGTGGATTTGCCCACTTCCCCACCCGACTGTTTGGCGAGGAGTTGTGCGCCATAACACACGGCCAATAGTGGCAACTTTGCAGCCATAGCAGCTATATCGGGACGGGGAGCGTTGGGGTCATTGACCGAAAATGGACTACCCGACAGGATGATACCTTTCATATTATCGTCATAAATGACAGGTTTGGTACACGGCTGTATTTCGCAATATACATTGAGCTCCCTAACCCGGCGAGCTATAAGTTGTGTAAACTGCGACCCAAAGTCGAGTATTAAAATCTTATCGTTCATGCTATGAAAATATTTACCTGTTTACGAAATACATTAGTGTAGTAGCATTGTAACCACTCACTGAACTAGTGAAAATAACTACTGTTATATTAATACCAAAACAGTGTGTACTTATGCATGGCAGCACAGGGTACACACTGTTTTCTACATTTTTTGAGAAATATTAAGCTTGCGCTGGAGGCACACCAAAGTTAAATGGCATAGCTGGTGTTTCCTGATCTTTAATGTTGCCATGCTGTGCTTCGAAACGTTTTACATTGTCTATCAATGCACGCATTAGTCTCTTAGCATGTTGTGGTGTCATCACTATACGAGATTTCACTTTTGCTTTTGGAACATTTGGCATCACATTTACAAAATCTATTACAAACTCAGCAAATGAGTGTGTAATAATTGCAAGATTCGCATACTCACCATCTGCCATTTCTTCTGACAATTCGATGTTTAACTGTTGTTCCGGATTCGGGATGTTCTGGTCTGACATAATAATTCTTTTTGTATAGTTCGTTTTAGATAAAATGGTCTGCGAAATTAAGTGAATTTAACGGAATTTATTCTGCAAGCACATCGTATATTTATAACACGCTAATGAGCGCGGCTAGAGAGCAGCGGCAAAGAATAAAAAGCGGTGAAGACACTAGCCATGCTCATTTTCGGCGTTGGTACACTTTGGGCTGTATGCCGCTGGCTATTAACCACATAATTTCTATCTTTACTGCCTATGTTTCGCACCGTAACTGTACTGTTTTTAG
>CAZRPA010000019.1:0-40413 GCA_964601855.1 uncultured Flavipsychrobacter sp.
TCAATGAGTTAAGTGCCAAAACACATGAAAACACCGGCAAATAACCGGCAAAATAAGAAATGAACAATTAACTAAATATGAACAGAAATAACCACAAACACATGCATCCATACAACCCATATCCTGAAAATCAATTCAATCACATGAATCAGTGGTTCAGACAAACCCCCAACCGGCAAATACCAACATACCGGAAAAGTGAATAGTATTGATAATCAATGAGTTACATCAAAAAACACAAAACCAACCGGCAAAAAACCGGCAACCGAACAAACGCTAAAACAACCCAATGACAACCTCATCCGTCAGGGCGAAGTATTCTCACGACCTGTATATATCACCCCCACTTGGCCCTTCCGCGAGGAGCCCCTTAGCAACAAATACAAGTACTAACTACTATTGTCTAACGACTATCTACTAACTACTATTTACTAACTACTTACGACTATCTACTATCTACTCATCCTTAAACCCTACACGAATATGCGATCCATCGCAAAACGGTTTATTGGCAGATGCACCACATCTACAAAAGGCAGTTACCTTGCTTTTGGTAGTTTCATTGCCATGTTTGTCCTTTACTGTCAGGTTGCCATACACCATCAGTGGGCCGTTTTGCAGCACCTCTACGGCGGTGGTAGTAGTGGCATGGTCGGTGGGAGTAATGTCCGTAGTGGTCTGTATATAGCTCAGTGCGCCCGATGGGCATTTGCTCACCTGCTCCATTATTCGGTCAGTATCAGCACCCTGCATATTTACCCATTGCCTAACGCGGGGATTAAACACCTCCGGTAGTTCTTGCCAGCACTTTTTAGAATGTATACACAGTTCTGGCTTCCACAATACGGTAATGTTGTCGCGTGTATATTTTACTATTTTTTCAGCCATAAGTACAGTGGTTTTGTAGTACTAAGATAGCAATTAGTACCACAAAACCACTCATTACAACTTATCGCAGCATCGGCACTTCAAATATCAATACATCGCTTGTTTCTACAGCCATTATACTGATACTGTCAGTTTCAGATACACCTAGTGCATCTCTTTTGCCCAGGGTATTGCCATGAGCATCTAGCTTACCTTCTATCACAAAGATGTAGGCACCATGCATGGGACTATGCAGCTTATGCGACAGGGTATTACCAGCCTGCAGAGAAGTGCGGTATATCCATGCATCCTGATGTATTTTCAGCCCTGCGTCGTCATTTTCTATGGGCGATACCAGCGTCTGCAACATATTGATGCGGTCAGCCTCGGCAAATGAACGTTGATCGTAGCGAGGTTGTACATCCCTTTTATTCGGGAACAACCAGGTCTGAAAAAGTTTCACCTTTTTATCCGGACTGTGGTTATACTCACTGTGGTACACACCAGTACCAGCACTCATTACTTGCACCTCACCAGGTTGTATGGTTTCTTCATGACCCATATTATCCTTATGAGCCAGCACACCTTCCAGCACTATGGTTATTATTTCCATATTGTCGTGCGGATGCGCCCCAAAACCCTTGCCAGGGGCTACAGTGTCGTCATTGAGCACACGCAGTGCACCAAAGTGTATTTTGTTGGGGTCATACCAACCCGCAAAACTAAAAGAATGATATGCATCTAACCAACCATGATTAGCATGTCCACGTTGCGATGCCTGATGAAAAACTATATTTGCCATAACTATTTGATTTTTACAATTTAGATGTACATACATCTATACAAAGCCTGTGCCAATATACCCACCTGACAAACTAGCAGAAAACAGGGCATTATAGCATGTAAAATAGTAAAATAATAAGATACTGTATTAGCAACAGCATTATTAACTTTACAGCATATAACTCATATACACACATGGCTCAAAGCATTTTGGTAATTGATGATGAACGTGCTATACGTAAAGCACTTAACGAAATACTCACTTTCGAAGGATATACTGTAGATGAAGCAGCAGACGGTGCCGAAGGTGCCAAAAAGATAAAAGAAGGCAACTATGACTGCATACTATGCGATGTAAAAATGCCAAAAATGGATGGCATGGAGGTGCTGCAACTCTCAAAACAAGAAAAACCAGATACCCCATTTATAGTAATATCTGGTCATGGTACTATCGAAACAGCAGTAGATGCCGTGAAAAAAGGCGCATACGACTACATCTCCAAACCACCAGACCTAAATAGATTGCTGATAACTATCCGCAATGCTATGGACAAAAAATCGTTGGTTGTAGAGACCAAACAACTGCGCAAGCGTATATCCAGAGGGTTTGAGATGATAGGCACCAGCGACCCCATGATGCGCATACAAGAAACAATCTCAAAAGTAGCCCCCACCGATGCCAGAGTACTCATAACTGGGGAAAACGGTGTAGGTAAAGAACTAGTAGCCCGCAAAATCCATGAACTCAGCAATAGGTCAACAGGACCAATGATTGAGGTAAACTGCGCTGCTATTCCTGGCGAATTGATAGAAAGTGAACTATTCGGCCATGAAAAAGGGTCATTTACTTCAGCCATAAAACAGCGTATAGGTAAGTTCGAACAAGCAAATGGTGGAACGCTTTTCCTAGATGAAATAGGTGATATGCACCTAGATGCACAAGCCAAAATGCTGCGTGCGTTGCAAGAAGGAAAAATAACCAGAGTAGGTGGTGAAAAAGAAATAAAAGTAGATGTACGCGTACTGGCAGCTACCAACAAAAACCTAATGGAAGAAGTAGAAGCCAAAAGATTCAGGATGGACCTCTACCACCGACTAAGTGTTATACTGATACAGGTACCATCGCTCAATGCCCGCCGTGACGATATACCTGCGCTTATAGAGCACTTTATGAAGGATATATGCGAAGAGTACAAACAACCACAGAAAGTCATAGAAAAAGCTGCTATTGATTCGCTAAAGGCACATAACTGGACAGGTAACATCCGCGAACTTCGTAACGTAATAGAGCGACTGATAATTCTGTCTGACAAACAAATAACCAAAAAAGACTTTGAAACTTATATCTTGCTACGGTAGCATCATTCTACAAACGGCTTTTTATAGACTAAAAATTAAGGGCTATCCAGAAACGGATAGCCCTTAATATTTGAGGTAAGAATAACACCGATACTAAGTATGAAAACAAAAAAACCGCCCTTTGCAGGACGGTTTTGTAAAAATCTATTTAGTAAAGCTAATGACTAATGTGATTCTTCACCAGGTTTTAGTGGTGTAGTCTGTGGTATGAAATCACCACCTTCACCATTGTCTTTGTAATCATATGGCCAACGGTGTACTTCTGGTACATCGCCTTCCCAGTTACCATGACCAGGATTGATTGGTGTAGTCCATTCAAGTGTAGTAGAACCCCATGGATTCTGAGTAGTCAACTTACGACCTTTGTACATACTAACTATATAGTTGAATACAAACAACAACTGTACTAAGAACACCACCAATGCTACTATACTAATGAAACCGTTGATACTCTGGAATTGTTTGAAAGACTCCCAAGCTGAGAAATCATAATAACGACGTGGCATACCTGCTATACCTTCGTAGTGCATAGGCCAGAAAATCAGGTAAGCACCTATGAACGTTATGAAGAAGTGGATATAACCCAATGTGTTATTCATGTATCTTCCAAACATTTTTGGGAACCAGTGGTATACACCAGCAAACATACCAAAGAACGCAGACACACCCATTACTATATGGAAGTGGGCAATAACGAAGTAAGTATCGTGTAAGTGAATATCCAGAGCAGAGTTACCTAAGAAGATACCCGTCAGACCACCAGAGATAAACAAGGATACAAAACCCAATGCAAAAAGCATAGCAGGGTTAAACTTCAAGTTACCACGCCAGATAGTAGTTATCCAGTTGAACACTTTTACAGCCGATGGAACAGCAATAAGCAATGTTAGCAACACAAATATAGAACCTAGGAACGGACTCATACCCGTTACGAACATGTGGTGAGCCCACACAAGGAACGCTAGTAATGTGATACCTACCATAGAAATAACCATCGCAAAATAACCAAATATCGGCTTGCGACTATGCGTAGACAACACCTCTGAAGCCATACCCATACCAGGAAGCATGATGATGTAAACCTCTGGGTGACCTAAGAACCAGAACAAGTGCTGGTATAAGATAGCAGAACCACCAATGTGTGGAAGTGCCTTGCCACCTATGAATATTTCAGACAGGTAAAAGCTAGTACCAAGGTTACGATCGAATATCAATAGGATAACACCAGAAAACAATACTGGGAAAGAAAGTACACCCAAAACAGCAGTAAAGAACAAAGCCCATATCGTAAGTGGCATACGAGTTAGTGTCATACCCTTAGTACGCATGTTCAATACTGTACTGATGTAGTTAAGACCACCCAAAAGTGAAGAAACTACGAACAAAGCCATACCTAACAACCAAAGATCCATACCTACGCCAGAACCAAGAGATGCTTCTTTTAGCGCACTCAAAGGAGGATACGTTGTCCAACCACCAGATGCTGGGCCGGTTTCAACAAACAAAGAGATCATCATTATAACACTGGCACCAAAGAAGAACCAGTAAGATAACATGTTCATGAATGGAGACGCCATATCACGAGCACCTATCTGAAGAGGTATTAGCAAGTTGGCAAACGTACCGCTCAAACCAGCTGTAAGAACGAAGAAAACCAATATGGTACCGTGCATTGTTACCAAGGCATAATAGAACTCAGGGGATAGTTTACCACCTTTAGCCCATTCGCCCAACAGGCTTTCCATAAACGGAAAACTAGTATCAGGAAAACCTAATTGGAAACGGAACAATACGGAAAACAAAGCGCCAACTATAGCCCAAATGATACCCGTAATAAGAAATTGTTTTGAGATCATTTTATGATCCTGGCTGAAAATATACTTCCAGATAAAATGCTGCTCATGATGCTCATGACCATGATGATCTGCAGCGTTGTGCCCATGTGCTACCTGTGGCCCCTCAATTATAATTGCTTCGTTGTTCATTGTTGCACTTTTTTTGGCTTGATAAATGTTTTTAGCCGATTATTTCATCGAAATTACTTTTGTACTATCTGCGGCGGGTGCATCTTTAACATCTGCTGCTGGCGCTGCAGGAGCAGCAGCCGGATTGGCAGTAACGTAATAAGAAGATTGACTCGCCATCCACTTGTCATACTGCGCCTGAGTTTCTACAATAATGGTACCACGCATTGCGTAGTGGCCTTTACCGCATAGCTGATCGCAGGCTATCTCATATACAAAATTAGGATTCTTGGTAATTAGTTTCATTGAGTCGGAAGTGATAGTAGGTGTGAACCACAACGTGGTAGTAATACCTGGCACTGCATCCATTTTCATACGGAAGTGAGGTAAACCCACATCATGTATCACGTCACGAGAGCCAATAACTAGTTTTACTGGTTTTCCTACTACTACGTGCATCTCACCATTCTGCGCTATGATATCGTCAGAGTTGTGTGGATCTGACCAATCAAGACCAAGTACGTTATTCGCGTCATTTATCTTACGGAAATCTCTTTTACCTAATTCGTTATCTTTACCAGGGTAACGAATCAGCCAGTTAAACTGCTTACCTACTATTTCAATAACAGTAGCCTCAGCAGGAGCCGGCGAAGTAACTTCATACCAGTTACGGAGACCAATAGCTACTAGTACAGCCATTGCTATCGCTGGGATAGTAGTCCAAATAAGTTCCAACTTATTGCTGTGTGCAAAGAAATAAGTAGTGCGCTTATCAGAAGCCTGATATTTGAAGCAAAACCAGAACAACACAGCCTGAGTAAGCAAGAATACAATACCCGTTACAACAACTGTAGTGTTAAACATTGCATCATAGCGTTCGCCTGTTTTGCATGCAGCTATTGGAAGCATCATATCCTTAAAGTAGTTATGACATTCCCATATTCCCCACAGACCTAAAACGAACATGGCTACTAGCAGGAAAGCTATAGCTCTGTTGACTTGAGCATTTACTTTCTTTTCACCACGCAAGATTGCTGCGTATTCGCTTGCTTTACCTATCTGGTAGATGATTACAAAAACCAGAATAATCAATGATATCATTATAAATCCCGACATGGTCGATCAGCTTGTATTTACTTGTTAAATGTATTTTATTCCTACTCTAGTCTCTTATAAGGATTATGCAATGTGAACTGCAGTTTCCTTCAGCAATATGTTGTTGTGTGTAATCAGTGACGCCTTAGACAGTGTACGAGATACCGCGAAAACTAATATACCTGCAAAACCCATAAATATCCCGATTTCGTACCAGCTAATGTGCCACTCAGCACCCAATGGACCTGGCATTATCATTTGGAAATAATCGAGCCAGTGACCGAAGATGATAACCATAGCCATAAAAGTTACTGTAAAATAGTTGCGTTTGCTAGGACGAGCCATCAATATAACTATCGGCATTACAAAGTTGATAATGAAATTTGAATAGAATATCACGCTGTAAGGTCCTTGTTGACGCATTTTGAAATATACAGTTTCTTCAGGAACGTTGGCATACCATATCAACATGTACTGAGAGAACCAAAGATATGTCCAGAACACACTGAATGCGAACATGAATTTACCAACATCATGCATGTGCTCAGTAGTAACCAAAACAAGATTTCCTTGATTTTTAAGGTATACAATCCACAACATGATGAGAGACATACCACTAACAAAAGCACTAGCAAAAGTGTACCAGCTGAACAGTGTAGAGAACCAATGAGCATCGATACTCATAACCCAGAACCAAGGAATAGTGCTCATTTGGGTAAGTGCATATACTAGTAAGAACACACCAGACATACGGAACACTTTCCAATAGATTTTGGTATCGTTTTTAGGCGCGTTTTCCTGAGCAAGAGACATAGCACGGAATTTTCTTCCGAAATAAGACCAAAGACCAACAGCTACCAGACTGAATCCTACAAACATTCCTTTGTTAAGGAAAGCAGATTTACCTTCTAGTATTTTGTCGCCCTTAGGAATAGTCACCCATGGGAAGATAGTGTTCATACCATGAGAATCGGTGAACGTGAATACTATACCAAATAGAACCAACAGTGCAATTGAACCAAAGATCCAAACGTTAGCGCCAATAGCTTCTGGTACACGGCGGAAAGCAACAATCCATGCACCTTGCGCTAGAGATACAGCAGCCTGTATAAATATACTCACTGTAGTAATAAGTGTAAAGAATACACTGTCATGCAGTAGTACTGTCCAAAAACGAGCCCTGTCAGTATCGACGTTGCTGGTGAGTAAAGAAGCAATACCCCCTATCAGCGTAAGAACGCCTATCGCAATAAGAGCGATACTGGTATTTCTCAATCGTGCGGGTATCTCAAAACGATCATTCATTGTTTGCAACTTTTATTAAAATTCGTTTTATACTGATTACTTTCTATTATACAACTATAACTGCGCAAATTAGTGTGCCTTAGTGGCTGTATCCGCAGCAGGTGCTGCTGGTGTTGTAGCGGCAGCATATGTATAGGCATCACCACCATTTTCTGACTGTACCTTCTTGATGTATGCGATAACCATCCAGCGTTGTTTGATATCCAACTGAGAAGCATACGCACCCATCATATTTTTACCATACTTAATAGCAGCATACATCTGACCAGCAGGCATGTGCAAGTATTTAGCATCTTTAAGATTTGCAGGCATTGAAGCAAATTTGCCGTTGGTGTATAAAGGTCCCTGACCATCTAGACCAGTACCATGACAAATGCCACAATAAATATTGAACAATCTTCTACCCTCATCTATATCATTGTCGGTGAAACGAAGAGAGGTATTGAAAGTTTTGTAGTAAGTCGTATCACCTTCTACCATATGGTCGGGCATTTCCTGACCACGTGCAATAGTACCAGATACTGGCTTGCGACTGGTTAGACCATCCTCGAAATTAGGATTAGATGTATAAGCATCATATGCGCGAGAGTAGGTCATATCGGGTGCATATATATGACCCGGAGTACGACGCATATTGCCAGAGTCGCAGGACACAAGGCCCACTGCCAACGCCAGACTTGCTACTACTATGCTTTTAATCTTGTTCATATTCAATGTCCGAATTCAAATGCTTTCTGTAACCTGATAAAGTATGGAAAGCTAGTTTAGTACTGAAAAATTGTTATGTTTTTTTGTATTAGGCACTTGCCGTATTCTATCCAGCATTAAGTGCTTCATATTCTTCTTTCTGATCCCAACGACCATACCACCAGCCTTCTTCAGCCATTTGTACGGAGATTTCAACAGCTCCTGTCGACTTTAGAAACTTCACAACTTCGTCCTGAGGAGTTTTGTCGTTGATTTCGATAGCCATTACAAACAGATCATCGCTCTGGCGAGGGTGAAAAACGTGTTTTTTCACACCAAACATTATCTGATTGAGGTAGCAGAAAGTAAGTGTCATACCTACCGCTGCAAACAATACAGTGAGCTCGAAAGTGATAGGCACCCAAGCTGGTAATGCAAAGTGTGGTTTACCACCATAAATGATTGGCCAATCAGAAGTGAAAATCCATGAAATGAATCCTACTGCTGTAGATGTACCGCATATACCGTATATAAAACCAGCAATGTGCAAATCTGTTTCCTTTAAGCCCATAGCCTGATCGAGACCGTGAACAGCAAAGGGAGTGTACACATCATGCAATTTATAGCCGCTGTTGCGCACTTTTTTTACAGCAGGAAACAAAACTGCTTCATCATCGTACGCTGCTACCGCAAATTTCTTAATAGCCATTTTATTACAAAATTCTTAAGTAAATATTCAATTATTAACCCTACCTCATCACTCTATTGTGCTACCACTATATTAGTGATGTGCAACAGCATGATCATCGTGATGTGAAGCTTCTACTTCGTGTACAAACTCTTCAGCACTTTTTTCTTCTATAGCCAGCATCTCGCGTTTGTAGTTGTCACCAGAGGTTTTCAGTACAAATTTGATCTCAGCTACTGCTATCACAGGGAAGTATTTAGCAAACAAAAAGTAACATGTGAAGAACAAACCGAAAGTACCCAAGTAGAAACCTACCTCTGGCCACTCAGGGCTGTAATATGCCCAGCTACCAGGTATCCAGTCGCGATAAGTAGAGGTAGCGATGATTACGAAACGCTCGAACCACATACCAATGTTCACAACGATTGACATGATGAAGGTAAAAGGAATGTTACGACGAAGTTTTTTGATCCAGAATAGCTGAGGAGAAACCACGTTGCAGGTCATCATAGCCCAATAGCTCCACCAATAAGGACCTACTATACGCCATTTGAACGCTTCCATTTCGCCCCAAGACTGACTGTACCAAGACATGAACAATTCAGTAAGATAGGCAACACCCACTATAGAACCTGTAAGAACGATGATTTTGTTCATGGCCTCAAGGTGACCAATAGTAATGTACTCTTCAAGACCCAATATCTTACGTGTAATAACCAATAGAGTATTCACCATCGCAAAACCAGAGAATACCGCACCAGCCACGAAGTATGGAGGGAAGATGGTAGTATGCCAACCTGGTATAACTGAAGTGGCAAAGTCAAAAGATACGATAGTGTGTACTGAAAGTACCAGAGGAGTAGAAAGACCTGCAAGAACTAGTGCGAGGGCTTCCATACGCTGCCAGTTTTTGGCAGTACCTGTCCAACCAAAAGAAGCGATACCGTATAGTCTTTTGCGCAATTTAGTTTTTGCCCTGTCGCGGATAAGTGCGAAGTCGGGAACAAGACCTGAGTACCAAAACAACAATGATACAGTGAAGTAAGTAGATATCGCAAATACGTCCCACAACAACGGAGAATCGAAGTTAGGCCATAGTGGACCACGAGTATTAGGCAAAGGTAGTACCCAGAAGCCATCCCATACACGACCCATGTGCCATATAGGAAACTGACCAGCGCACATTACCGCAAATATGGTCATTGCCTCTGCCGCACGGTTAACCCCAGTACGCCATCCCTGACGGAAGAGCAACAAGATAGCGGAGATAAGCGTACCTGCGTGACCGATACCGATCCACCATACGAAGTTAGTGATATCCCAACCCCAACCAATAGTACGGTTTACACCCCATGTTCCCAGACCCCAATATACTGACCAAGAGACGGAGAATACTCCGAACAAAAGGAGAATAATGGAGAAAAAGAATCCGATGTACCACATACGACCTGGCTTACGCTCAATGGGCGCAATGATGTCTTCCGACACCTGATGATAAGTCTTATTACCATCTACTAGTGGTTCCCTTACAAACGATTCGTACTTAATATGCATAGCACGTAATTGGTATTTTAATTGATAGAAAGAATTTAAACAACTTTAATCATGGATCTCAGTACGGTGTTCTGTATTGTGGTCTGCTGCTTGCCGCTGTTTATGTCTTTTTTACCCTTTAATAATTATGAACAATCTTTCCTTTTCTACTGGTGTTGTGTTGTATGCTGCAATACTTGTAGTGCTGCAACCTACTCTATATTAAATATGCTCAGAGAACATACCATCTAACTTCTCATTACCTGCTACGACAGTACCAGTGTTACGGATTTTAGACAGATAGTTGATATTAGGCATAGTGTGAATGTGCTCTAGTACATAGAACGTACGCTCCACTTGCTCTTCTCTTCTGAGTTTGTATATTTCGCTTTCTTTATCATTCACGTTACCGAAAGTGATAGAGTTTGATGGGCAGCTCTGCTGACAAGCAGTACGAACCTCACCATCTATCAACGGACGACCTGCTTTCTTAGCTGTAAGCTTAGCATCTTGCAGACGCTGAACGCAGAAGGAACATTTTTCCATTACACCACGGCTACGAACGGTAACATCTGGATTGAGTACCATACGAGTAAGGTCATCATTGATATCATCGCGACGGTCGTCTTCAAACAGGTTGTCGGCAAATGCATCTGCACCGTTCCAATCCATCCAGTTGAAGTGACGTACTTTATAAGGACAGTTGTTAGCGCAATATTTGGTACCTATACAACGGTTGTAAGCCATTTGGTTGAGACCTTCAGAGCTGTGGTTGGTAGCAGAAACTGGACAAACGTTTTCGCAAGGTGCGTTGTCGCAATGCTGACAAAGCATAGGTTGGAACACAGTTTGGATGGTATCTGGATCATCTGGCATACCGCTGAAGTAACGATCGATACGCAACCAATGCATTTCGTGACTTCTAAGTGCATGGTACTTACCTACTACAGATATATTGTTCTCAGCCATACAGCCTACAACGCAAGCACCACAACCGGTACAAGTATTAAGGTCGATAGACATACCCCATTTCAGACCTTCGAAAGGCTGAACTGGATAGAGCGTACCGTTTTTGCGGTAGCCATCTTCCATATCAGGAGTAGCCAATGCTTCACCACCATGGTGTGCATTTTTGTCCCAAGGCTCATGCTCGAAGTGTGACATTTCACTACCACGCTCTTTCTGCAATTCTTTAGGATCCTCTTTGAATTTTGCAAGAGTATACTCGTGTATGATAGGGCGACCCTCGTAGCTACTGTGTGTTTGCAGTATAGCCACTTCATACATTTCTGTAGTTTTTTCAACTTTCACTGATGAGTAAAAGTCAACTGTGTTGCCATTGTATGCGGTGAAAGGATAAGCATTCTTACCACCTTTTGTAGCATCGCTAGCAGCAGCACGACCTACTTTAGCATCTCTACCAAAGCCTGTAGCAATAGCTACAACATCGTTGTGCATACCTGGCACCACTATTATAGGAAGATTTACAGTGTAACCATTGGCACCTGTAATCTTTGCTACTTTCTTTTTAGTATCTACTTCGTTGAAGCCATTCAGTTCGGCATCAAGCTCTTTTGCACGTTTAGGAGATACGCATAGGTAATTGTCCCATACGGCTCTTGTTATTGGGTCTGGCATTTCCAGCAACCAAGGGTTGTTGCTCCATGCACCACCATAACCTATACCTACTTTCTGATACACAACAACTTCTACACCAGAAGCTGGCTTCATAGCCTGAATAGCACTTACAGCAGCACCCACATTGCCTACGAAAGCAAGTGTACCGTTTGCCATTTCGCCTGCTGGCTCTATAACTCCGTCTTGTAAAGCTTTGTCAAAATTAGCCTGGCTACCTATGCGAGTAACCCAGTATAACTTCCAATAGTCAGCATAAGTTTGGTTAGCATCCATCCAAACCATCAGTGAATCTTGGAATGCACGAGTTTTGAACAGTGGGCTGATACCCGGCTGCATAAGACTGTAATAGTTAGCTCTTGGCTCAGCATCACCCCAGCTTTCAAGGAAATTATGATCTGGTATAATGTATTTACATTTCTGCGCAGTTTCATCGAGACGGTCAGCGAAAGAAACAGATACTGGCACTTTAGCCATAGCAGCCGCAAACTTCTTACCGTCAAGATAATCGTATACAGGGTTTACACCGTGTAGTATTACAGAACCAACGGTACCAGCTTCCATAGCAGCTACCATGTCTGCTACATCTTTGTCGATACCTTGTCTGTAGTTGCTGGTAGTAACCCAGTTAACAGTTACACCGTTTGCACCTATTTTGTCGTTGATAGCATTGATAACGATTTGCACGTTTACATCATTGCTACCACTTACCACCATACCATTACCTTTTTTGAGGTCGGCAGCGGCGGCTGTTATTAATTTGTTGAGTGCAGCACTTTTCAGTGATGGCTGAGTACCGTTTGCTACAGCATTGTACAACGCCACAGCTACAGCACCCATTTCAGAAGGGCGACAAGTAGCACGCTCATCAGCAGCAGCACCAGTGATGGTGTGCATAGCTTCTACCTGATATAGCTTAGATAATGTAGGATTCTTTGCACTTATCTTACGACCAGCAGAAAAACCTTTAGAATACTCGATAGGAGATAACCATGTACCTAAGAAATCGGCACCCAAACTAAAGATAGTTTGTGCTTTTTCGAAATGATAACCTGGTAGTACACGCTTACCATAACATGCTTCGTTGGCCTGAAGCATACCAGAGTAAGATATTGCATCATATACAACGTGTTTAACGTTGGTATATTTAGCCAAAAACTGATTGATAACTTCTTTAGAAGAAGGGCTCATGATAGAACCGGTAACCAAATACCCTGGTTTGCCAGCGATGCCTTCTTTTATTACACGGTCAATAGCATCGAATGTTACTTCTTTGCCATCAGCCATTGGGTGTCTTAGTCTTGCCTTGTCGTAAAGACCCAATACAGAAGCCTGTACTCTGGCAGAGGTACCACCTTTAGTAATTGCAGACATTTCATTGCCTTCAATTTTTATAGGGCGACCTTCTCTTGTTTTGATGACAATAGAACAATAATCGCCACCGTCTACAAATGTAGAAGCGTAATAGTTGGGTATACCTGGAGTGATATCTTCTGGCTTGATAGCATAAGGAATCACTTTACGAACAGGCATTTCGCAACTAGACACCAGTGTAGCAGCTAGCGTACTAAAGCCGAGAAACTTTAAAAAGTCGCGGCGGGGAGTAGTAGCACCAAATACACTGTCGCTCAAGTCGAATGGCAATTCTTCCTTAAACTCATTGTCCGCTACTTCTGTATTAGTAGCGATATTCTTGAGATCCTGCAGGTCCGACCAATATTGTTTTTGACTCATAAAGCAATTTCAAATTCAAATTCCAATAATAATATCAGGCTCTATCAATGTTACATGATACTTTCCACCTGTTGCCTTGTGTAGAGTGGCTATACCACGCATACTTCTGGCTTTGTACTATTTGTGTACTTCACAATACCTGCGAGTGACACTCTTCTGCTATTAGTAGTGACACTTCTGGCACTCCAAACCACCCAAATCAGCTTCGGTAACTTTAGTACGCTTACCTGACTTCAATTCTTCGTGATACTTAGTAAATATGCTGTAATAGTTGTTGTTGGTAAACTGTACCTCTGTTTGGCGGTGACAGTTGATACACCAGCCCATAGATAGTGGAGAGAACTGATATACTTCGTCCATCTCTTCTATGTTGCCATGGCACTGCTGGCACTGTACTTGACCCACTTTTACGTGCTGAGCGTGGTTGAAATACACGTGGTCAGGAAGGTTGTGAATTTTAACCCACTGTATTGGTGTAGCCAAGATGTTGCCTTTAGCGTCGCGGTTGTAATCTTTCTTAACTGGATCCCATCCTGCGTATTTGTACAATAGTTGTATCTGCTCTGTACCGTTGATTACTTTTCCTTCAGCAGTTTTGAGTGGATGGTCAGCTTCGCCGGTGTATTCTTTGATTTGCTTGTGGCAGTTCATACACACGTTAGACGAAGGAATCATAGCCTGACGGCTTTTTTCGGCACCTGCGTGGCAATACAAACAGTTGATTTGGTTGATACCAGCATGTACTTTGTGAGAGTAGTAAAGCGGCTGCAGTGGCTGATAGTTCTGCTGACGACCTTCGTTAACAGCACCATTCACTAACCAATAACCTGAGAATATAAATATCAATATAGCAGTAACCGCTATTACCAGTTTGCTACGGTAAAGTGGTATTTCTTTTTCGGTAGGAACATTATCTTTTTCGTTAGCAGCGCGTTGCAGACCTTGGTTAGCACGCCACAGGATGATAACTAACAGCACCAATGACAAAGTGATAACTGTGTACAACCAGCCATTGCTTTCAGCAGGGGCAGCACCACCAGCACCTGCGTTAGGAACAGCAGCAACAGGAGCCTTGTAATCATTAGCGTATTGAAGAATCGCATCTATTTCCTCGTTAGAGAGGTTAGGGAATGCGGTCATCGCTGTTTTGTTGTATTTATTGTAGATATCTACAGCGGTTTTGTCGCCAGCAGCGATAAGAGCAGCAGAGTTGCGCACCCACTTGTATCCCCACTCTTTGTTTGGGAATGTCTTATCGATATTCTGAAGCGCAGGACCTGTAGATTCCTTTATAGGATTGTGACAGGAGGCACAATTAGACATAAACAGCGCTTTTCCATCTGGAGCTGCCATTACTGCGGCATTACTAAGCAGCATTACTACGATAAACGATAGTACGCTACGGAAGCATTTTCTGAACATTGGCTTTATTGATTCTGGCACAGGAATAAATTTGAAAATTAACTTTCCTTTATATAAAAGCGACGCAAAACTACAACACAATCTGCAAAACTCACACACATTTAGTAAAAAATGTTTCTCAATACTGGCGCGGCTTTCAGCCGATATTTTACTATCTCACAATTTGTAATGTCATTTTTTTGTCAGGAAAAACGACCCAAATCGCCTGCAAATACTATGTTATTTCTATGCTTCACTTAATACTCGGGATAGCAAAAATAAGCGCGAGATTGAAGATTTCCCCATTTTACAAACAATTTTTTCTGATTGTATAAACAGAAAACATATTTATGACACTAGTTTTGCGATTTTGTTTAATTTTTGGTGTTATAAAGCTTGTTTTAAGGCGTAAATACTAAAAATCAGGAGTTATATTGTCATTTAATTGCAATCATATATATATTGTCTTTTGGAGCTTAGTTTTGGTGTTTTTAGCAATTTCAGTGGTATAAACTGCTAAATACTACCCGTTCTGCCACCATCTACAGGCAAAGAAACCCCATTTACATAAGCAGCAGCAGGTGAAGCCAGAAATGCTACTACAGCGGCTATTTCCTCGGGTTTTCCAAAGCGACGTGCAGGTATTTCGTTCATCATTTCAGTGGCTATTTCTTCTTCGTTTTTGCCAGATTTGGCTGATTTATTACTAACAATGGTCGACAAGCGCTCTGTAGCTGTGGCACCAGGTAATACATTATTGACGGTTATACCAAACTGACCCAACTCATTTGCCATTGTCTTAGCCCACATAGCTACTGCACCACGAATGGTATTGGACACACCCAGACCGCTCAAGGGTATCTTGACAGAGGTAGAAATGATGTTGATGATGCGACCATAACCAGCGGCTTTCATGCCTGGCACTACGAGTGTACCCAACAAGTGATTGCAGATAAGGTGCTGATTGAAAGCCGCCAAAAACTCGGCAGGCTGTGCACCTGTGATGGGACCGCCGGCAGGGCCACCAGTATTGTTGATGAGAATATGCACGGGATTAGTGGCTATAAAGTGGGCCACTACACTACTTAGTTGCTCTGGGTTGGCATAGTCTGCTACTAAGTATGTGTGCTGCTGCCCTGCTGTAGCTGCAAGTGTAGCTACGGCTGCCTTCAGCTTTTCTTCATTGCGCGATACTAATACACAACTGGCACCCATTGCTGCCATAGCCTGAGCCGATGCAAGCCCTATGCCCTGTGTGCTGCCACCTATGAGGGCAGTCTTTCCTGTTAAGTCTGTAGATAACATTTGCCAAAAATAAAGGATAGTTGTGGGTTTGCATAATGGCGGCTCTGTAAACGACCGTCGGGTAGCGAAAAGATGCTGTTGGCACAAAAACAAACAACCTCTGACTTCAATGACCAGAGGTTGTGAGGATGATAGTAGCTAGTGTAGAACATTAATTTTTCAGCACCTGAAAGGCTGCGCCATTGCTGAGTTTCAGGGTATAAACTCCTTTTGGTAGTGCTGCAATATCAATGTAAGATTGCTTTTGCTCCAATACTGCTTCTTGTATTTGCCTGCCTGTAGGCTCATAGAGGGAGTAAGTAAGCGGAAAAACAGAATCGGCAGCTTTTACCCATATTTTGTCATTAGCAGGATTGGGGAATGCAGTTACATTTCCTGTCATTGTCATGTGCGGTGTAGCAGCGGCTGATGGTAAGTTTGCAGAACGAGCTGCCTGAACCATGTTTTTATCAGCATCTTGCAGCATTACTACTGCATAAATGCGGCTTCGCAGCCATACGGCGTTAACAGTAGTGGTACGGGTAAAGACAACAGAGTCTCCTACTGCGGTAGGGGCAGTGATGCTGAGAGATGTGCTGCCCCATACTGCTTTACGAAACACATCATAGCTACGCGATTCACCATTAGCAGCAGCAAAAAACAGGGTATCTTCTACCAATGCACCATATAGCTGGAGGGAGGTAAGCGCACTGGCATCCTCTTTCTTCACCACTACTCTGGTGATGATGGAGTCGGCACCCTGAGGCACGAGCGAAACTTTGAGACTAAATGGTGTTGTTTGCCCAAGAACTGAGGTAAACAGAGCAGCATCGGCATAGTTGGCAGTGGAGGATATTACATCGCCCTGTATGACCAAGCGGGGAGTGCCCCCAAAAATGCCGTAATAGTTGGTACGAGCATTGTTTTCAGAAACATTGTGCATGCTGAGCGGACAAGCTGCATAAGGTGCGCTGGGGTGATAGGCGATGTGTAACACCTGCGGATGGTTGCGGAGATTGGTGTACAAACCTGGATTGCGAGAGGCACAAATACTGCAATAGGTGTTGGTGTAGTGCTCAGCCACTACTGTTCTGGGTACGGGTTGTGCCTGCACAGCAGTTGTGATGCCTAACACCATCACTAAAAGTTGATAGAAACGTTTTGTGTTCATAAGAATTAAATTTTTACAAATTTAGACTCCTTGCTCTCCTCCAATTGTCGGCTAGATTACAAAATGCAAAACGTTGTAGTGTTTGTAAGCGTATATGCCTATTCTGTAGTAAAAGTTATTGTGTTGTTAGTGATGGATACATTTTGTTTGCAGTAAATATTTTGTTATAATTTTGTTTAGTGTTTTTGAGAAATAATGTTAGAAAGTACAATTTTTAAAAAATTATTCATGCGTAGACTATTACAATCTTGTGCTTTATTGCTGCTTACTGCTTTTGCGCCAATTGCCAGCCAAGCTCAAAGTCCTACCCATCCGGCGCTGGGCTTCAATGTGTTTTTGGAAAATGGTGCAAGACTGGTGAACAACGAAACAGAAGGCCCAGTAGCCTTGGGTGGCAACCTGACTGTAGATGGTGGTTATCAGGTATCTACCAACAATCCGGGTAGCTTTTATGTAGATGGAGTGCGCGTGACACTAGTAATAGGGGGCAAAGTACTGTACCAAAGTGGCACACTACAAGTAAACCAAAACGGATATGTGAAGATAGGCGACTGTCTGGGCTCTACAGTGTGGTACACTGACCCCAATGGCGCCTACCCACCTATAAGGATAACGCCCAATAGTAACTACAACGCATTGCCCCGCATAATGCTGCAAGCCAGTGCCAACACACTAGGTGTGAGTGCATCTGTAAAGCCTGTGTGCCAGGCAAACGTAATTGATTTTACAACAGCGTTTACAATATTGAGAGCTAATGCAATAAACCTGAAAAACCTTGCAGATAATGCTACCATTACCAATTCTGGCGGCACACCTATACCGCATACTGGTCTGCCATCGCAGGTAAAAATCAACCTGAATCCAGGAGCCAATGTGCTGAACATATCAGGTGCAGACCTAAATGCGATGAATGAATTGACGTTTGTTAATTCGCCCAACTCATCGAGATATCTGATAGTGAATGTGAATGCACCAGGTGCGTTTACGTGGAATGTACACAACTCTGCCGGCATAGGTCCGTCTGTGTGCAAATACATTTTGTACAATTTCTACAACACTACAGCCCTTTCTGTAGCGGGTTATGGTGCAGTGGCGGGTACATTGTTTGCGCCTAATGCTGACATCTTAAAAACAGCCAATATGGCTAACATAGATGGGCAAATTATAGCCAAATCATATCACCACGCAGGTGGCGAAAACCACTACTACCTTTTTGAACCATCAGTGCCTGGTTGTGACACTGCGGTAGCACCTTATGCCAACTTCAATATCAACCTCGTAAACCAATGCCTTGCCTGTAACAACTTTGCATTTTACAATGCGTCTACGGGTACTGCACCGCTGAGTTACCTGTGGACATTTGGTGATGGCACTACCTCTACCCTAGCCAATCCTACAAAGGTGTACAGCACTACAGGCACATTCAGTGTGAAGCTGAAAGTGACTGGACCATCGAGTTCAGATTCTATTACGAGGTCTGTAGTAGTTTCTCCCCATCCAGTACATGGTTTTACCATCAATGATACGCTGCAAGAGCTAACTGGCAACAGTTTTGTGTTTACTAGCACTACGCCAACTACTGGCAATGTTTACTCATGGAACTTTAGCGATGGCAATACATCTTCGGATGTGAACCCCACCCATACCTTCACTGCACCAGGGATATATGTGATAACCCAAAGCGTAAAAAACAGCTATGCCTGCTACATGGAAACTGTAAAAACAGTAGTAGTGGAAAGCGACGGTGTGGGAAGCGGTGGCGGTGGTGGACTGGAAAGCGAAAGCATGGGTGACCTGATAAGCAAACGTGACTACAACAGAATAAAAAACAGTGTAACAACAAAAATAGACTACAGCACACTACCTGTATTCAGCAAGCCTGGCCCACTGGCTGCTGCAAAGACAACCAATGTAGGAAGTACACTAGAGCGATATATACCTGCTACACTCGATGCCGCAACCGTACCTAAAATAACTACACCTTCAGACCTTACTACCATCACTACAGCAGTTGATGCTTTTTCTGTAGACTACACCAAAAACGATGTTTCCAAGGCTGTAGTACTTGCGATAACTACTACTGGCAAACCCTATAATCATACCAAGTCAATATGCGACCGTTTCAGAGGTGCAACCTTGATAGGAACTAAAAAAATAAAGATCAACGGATATGATTTCGTAGAGTTTGCATTAAAGCAAGCAGATGGACATGTGGAGCACTCTATAGCGTTTGCAGCCAGCAAAACAGTGGGAAGAAACACCTTCAAACTACAAAGCAAATGGCTTATATCTGAATACAGTACTGATGACTCAATCTTCAACTTTCAGGTATGGTCTACCAACCCCGATAATACTAAAAAACTAGCTACAGAAATACTGAATACACTGGCTGGTATAATGCCCCTGCAACAAGCTGACAACAACTTTATACTGCCGCAGGCATTCTTATCTTACGGTACTCGCAATAAAGAACTACTGAACATCAACATCACCAGTGTGAGAGCTTCAAACAATGCTAAGGTTATCTTTATCAGAAAAATAAATGAAGAGGCTGCCGAAGACTCGCTGATAATACCGTTCAATATTGCTGCCGGTGAAACAAACCAATTCAGCATACCTATCTACGACGGATATGAGTATGAAGGTCATTTTTATATGGACGACACCTTGACAGACGATGTATACATGGCTGATGGTGGCTGGAGTTTGGACTATGACAAGACCTACACTGAGATTCAGAATTTCAAACCTAACAATAACGACAACAGAATATACAGGGATGATGAGTTTCCGCTGTACCGTAGCGTAAGAGTAACTGCAAAAACTACTGACTATATATCTATCTACAAATTTGTGAAGGGCGGACATGCTCCTGCCGATCTTTCTGCTTATAAATCTTACAAACTATATGCAAAAGGTACAGGTAAGATGACGATAAGAATGATTAAAGAATCGGTAGTGAGGTTTGCAGACCAATATAAAACCACTATACCACTTACAGCTGTAGGCAGCAATTATCAGATTAGCTTCGATGATTTTACATCAGACTTTATCAAAGCGCCATTTGACCCTAAAGATGTGAAGGCTGTAGTGTACACTTTCGAGTTAAACGGTGTGAACACTGAGTTCGACTTTTTTGCTGACGAACAGTCTTTTTCACCTACCGCAGTACAGAGCATAAAGGCTTTGCAATCGAAAGAGATAACAGTATCTCCGAACCCTACTACTGGTGCAGTTCAGCTAAAATTTGTGAGTGATGAAGCAAGAGATATGGACGTAACATTTACAGACATGACAGGCAAACTGGTGTTCAAACAATCTGTGCGCGCAATAGTAGGCTTCAATACTGTAAACATAGATTTCCCTAAAGCTTTGCCTACATCTGTACTGTTAGTGCAAATGGGTAACAACAATGTAAAATACGGTGTTACCAAACTGAGTATAATGAAGTAAGGAATAGTAAATAACAAAGATTGGTTATAAAAGGTAAAGGATTCCAACATCGGAATCCTTTACCTTTTATAGGGGTTTCAATTTGACACCTTTGAACTTGGGCTAGGAAGAGTTAATTTTGACACCATAAGCTACACAAAGTTTAGGATACTTATTTGCATTCGAGCCTTGAGCTTAGGCAGTATCACTCACAGGCTATACATGAAAAATCAATCAGACTCAGAGAGGCAATTATTAGCAGGCATTATCTTCAGCATGTTTTTGTGGGGGCTTAGCTGGCCTTCCGGCAAGGTGCTTACCAACTATTGCTCTGCTATCAATTTTTCGGTCTACAGATACATTATAGTTGTCGTTTCTATGGTAGTGTTGCTGCTGGCCATGCGGGTCAGTTTCAGGGTACAACGGCAGGGCATACCTATTGTGCTGCTTACTGGTGGATTACTAGCTATTTACAGTTATTTTTTCTTTCGGGGGCTCAAGGCTGGTTCACCCGGTGCGGGTGGGGTATTGGTCACCATCCTCAATCCGTTAATGGCGTATGCAGTAGGTATGGTGGTAGACAAGCGACGACCGGGCAGAAATGAAGCCATAGGGCTTGGTTTGGGCATAGTGGCTGGTTGCATATTACTCAAGGTGTGGGGCAATGCCGCCAGCTTGCTACAAAGCGGCAATCTGTTCTTCCTGCTGGCAGCAGCTATATGGGCCATCATGAGTAAGTTTACCGCTCGTGGCGGCAGGTACGGCTCGTCGCTCACCTTCAGTTTGTGGCAATACCTCATTACATTGCTATGCCTGTTACCCCTCACCGATTTCCAAGAATTGCAACAGGCACTACTCATCACAGATAAGGTGTTTTGGCTCAATCTGTTTTTCGGATCGGCTATAGTTACTACAGGTGCCACCACCATGTACTTTTATGCCACTACCCGCCTAGGTGCCGAGAAGGCAAGTAGCTTCATATTTCTGGTGCCGCTAGCAGCCTCTGTGTCGTCGTGGCTGCTACTAGGCGAGCATATACAACTGCATACTGCCATAGGCGGCGTGCTGGGCATAGTAGCCGTATATATGATCAATAAAAGGCGCAAAATAGCCACAGCATAACGTCTACTTTTCTTAGACCAATGATGAAACTATAGGGCTAACTTTGTGCCATGCAGCCAATATTGCCTAGTGCTACACCTACCGCAGGTATCTACTTACACATACCCTTTTGCAGGCAAGCATGTGTGTATTGCAATTTCCATTTTTCTACCTCGCTCAAGTACAAAGAAGAGGTGCTGCAAGCCATGCTAAAGGAAATAGAAATGCAGCGCGAATACCTGCAAGGTGCCACTATCGAAACCATTTACTTTGGAGGTGGCACACCGTCGCTACTCAGTGCCGATGATATCAACAGGTTGTTTGATGCTATATTCAAATACTACCCAGTAGCACACCTCAAGGAATGCACCCTCGAGGCCAACCCTGATGACCTCAGTCAGGCTTATCTCAGGTCGCTGAGGGGTACACCCGTCAGCAGGTTCAGTATAGGCATACAGTCGTTCAGAGACGAAGACCTGCGCTACATGAAGCGCGCCCACAATGCGCAGCAGGCAGATACTGCCATAAAAGCAGCACAAGACGCCGGCTTTGAGAATCTGAGCACAGACCTCATATATGGTGTGCCCGGCATGAACGATGTCGCATGGCTGCAAAACATGGCAAGGGTAAAAGAACTGAGCATTCCGCACTTCTCGGCTTATGCACTAACGGTAGAAGAAAAAACAGCACTACACTACGCCATAGCCCACCACAAGGCAGCCCCGGTAGATACCGAGCAGTCAGCAGCCCAACTGGAAATACTCATGGCTACAGCCCCTACTATGGGCTATGAGCACTACGAGATATCTAACCTTGCCACAGCGGGCAAGTATGCCATACATAACACCAACTACTGGCGCGGATTGCCCTACCTAGGCATAGGCCCCTCGGCGCATTCGTTCGATGGTCAACACCGTCGCCGGTGGAATGTGGCTAACAATACGCTATACACCAAAAGTATACTGCAAGAAGCCAAGCTAGACTATGAGGAAGAAATACTCACCACTTACGAGCACCTCAATGAGTACATTATGACCTCTCTGCGCACCATGTGGGGCTGCGACCTAGCACACATTACCACCCTCAGCGATGCCACCACTGCTAGTACTGTAGAGCGCAGTAGCCATTTGTTTCAGGAGAAAAAATGGATGATACAAGAGGATAAAAAACTACTCCTCACCCCCAAAGGAAAACTCTATGCCGACCGCATAGCCAGCGAATTGTTTGTGGTAGCGTAATGAATTTAGAAATGAAGTTTCTAAAATTTCATGTTATTTTATCTTAGTTTTATTTTCAAATTACACCCATGAAACAGAAACTTATAATAGCACTATCATTGACGGTAGCCATTTCTACCCTATCACACAGCGCAAAGGCACAGTCTGCAACTACTCCTACTACGGCTGCTGCATCTCAAAACAGCTACACTCCTTGGTCCCCAATAAAGGAGAGTGACATACTGTGGCGCAAACGTATATGGCGCGATGTGCCTGTTACCGACAAAAAACAAACAGCATTAATAGCAAGCAACAACAAAGATTTATCGCTCATAGATGTGTTACTGCAAGAAGCTAAAAATGGCAATATCGTCCTATATAGTGCAGTAAATGATCGCTTCACTACTACACTCTCTTACACCGATTTAACTGCTTACTTTAACCAACTGCCCCTCGTACGTTCCGTACAAAATCCATCTGGCAACACTTACCACGAGTGTCTTAGCTCTGAATTACTCAACCAAGCAATCGTTAAATTCAAAATAAAAGAAGACTGGCTCAGCGTTAAAGACTCCAAAAAGATAACGGTACGCATACTAGGTATAGCACCAGTTGTACTAGTGACCAACACTGATGGTACTACCTCAGAGCTGCCACTATTTTGGGTATATTACCCCGATAACAGAGCCATACTGAGCCAGTACACCGTACCTACTCAAAATATAAGCTGGGATGCATTCTTTGAAAACCGAAAGTTCTCTAGCGAAATCACCAAAATGGTAGAAAGATAATAGTAACTGTTGTCTTGAGTGAAAATAGCGCATATTCTTTTTGGCACTTACCATATACTAATAATCCCGCACCATGGTGCGGGATTATTAGTATAGTATTCTAAAGTTGTACTAGTATTTCTTTTTGCCTTTGTAGCCGCCACCGCCGCCATATCCGCCGCTGCTTTCGCCACGGCCACGACCTTCACCGCCGCCGCCATATCTGCTTCCGCCGCCGCTGCCACCTTGTGGTCTTGGCTTGCCACGAAAATCGCCGCCACCGCCACTACTAGAGCCACCCTTGCTTTGCTCAGCTTCTTCAAGGCGCACTTTGCGACCCTTGAATTTTTTATTCGACATCTGCTCTATAATCTGCTCTGCTGCTTCGCCGGGCACATTAAAGAAACTGCTGAGGTCACGCACTGTTACACGCTCCACAATATTGGGGTCTATATCAGTACTCTCCACTATAAACTGTACCAGTTTTTGTGTAGTCAATCCGTCTTTTTCACCCAGATTGATGAATATGCGTGAGAAACGACTACCTCTGCTACCACGATCTTTATTTTCGTAACCAGCATTCAGGTCTTCAGAATCCTGATAAGCATCTATAGTGCCACGTAGTTGCAACCATATCAGTTTGCGTATCAGTTCATCTTTGTCTGCATCTGCAAAATGCTCGTGTATGCTATCATGATACATTTTAGCAAAATCGGGCAATGGAGCGGCGTTGCTTATCTCTTCCATATAGTAGAACAAACGCTTGCGCACCACTTCTGCACCATCAGGAATATCGCTCTTATGAAACTTCTGCTTCACCAAGCGCTCTATCTGACGTATGTTAGATACCTGTTTTGGCGATACAATAGACATACAAATACCAGACTTACCAGCACGTGCAGTACGTCCGCTACGGTGTGTGTATACTTCTGGGTCATCAGGTAGTTCGTAGTTGATAACGTGGGTGATATCGTTTACATCTATACCACGCGCTGCTACGTCAGTAGCTACTATACACTGAAGGCTTTTGTTTTTGAAACGCTCCATTACTTTAGAGCGCATCTTTTGGTCCATATCGCCGTGCAGTGCACTTACATGATAGCCCATTTTCATCAGCTTCTCAGACACATCTTGTGCATCTTGTCTGGTGCGGGTAAATATGATGCCATATATACCCGGTGTAAAATCAAGTAGTCTACGAAGTGTTTCAAAACGGTTGTGGTGCTGTGCTACATAGTACTGGTGGTCAATGTTTTCGTTAGTGCTGTTGGCAGCCGCTACCGAAAACTCTTTCCAGTCTTTCATAAAGCGCTTGGCTATGCCACGCACTTCATTGCTCATAGTAGCAGAGAAAAGCCATGTATGCTCACGACCAGGAGTATTTTTCAGTATCAGATCTATATCTTCTCTGAAGCCCATGTTCAGCATTTCGTCGGCCTCATCCAGCACTACATACTTTACATCGTCTAGCGATATTGCTTTACGCTCTAGCAAGTCTATAAGTCTGCCGGGCGTAGCTACTACTACCTGCGGATTGCTCCTCAGTTCGCGTATCTGTGCAGCTATAGGCATACCGCCATATACAGCAGTGATGCGCAGTCCGCGCATGCGGGCGCCATACTTACTCATTTCTTCCTGTATTTGCATACAGAGTTCACGAGTTGGGCTCAGTACAAGGCATTGTACCTGTTTTACGGCAACATCCACATGGTGGAGTAGCGGTAGTCCGAAAGCGGCAGTTTTGCCGGTACCGGTTTGCGCAAGCCCTATTATGTCTATGGGTTCAGATAATAGTGTAGGTATTACTTTTTGCTGAATAGGAGTAGGTGTCTCGAAGCCAAGGTCAGAAATAGCCTGCGTCAGTTCTTCACGAAGTGAGAACGATGAAAATGAAGTCATTAAAAAGAACTTTTTTTATAAAATGCATGCCAATCCGGCATTGCGGGTGCAAAGGTAGTGATAAATTACAATAAAACGTAAAAAGTACAATAAAGTTGTGTTAAGTGTTTTTGAAAGAAATAATCTTTCGTTTGTAATTATCCCTAACCCTTCACAATATCAGCAATAGGTGGTTATATAAACTTATTGTCTCTGGCAGCCTTTATTGCATCTGCTTTGGAGTGTACGTCCAGTTTGTGGTATATATTTTTGATGTGCGATTTTACAGTTTCCAAATCAATGTACAGTTCATCGGCTATGCGCTTACGGCTCTTGCCTGTAGATATCTGTTCTAGTATTTCTGTTTCTCTGCGAGTAAGTGGAGTAGCCTCATTTCGCTTAAATGACGATATCACCATGCGGGCTATGTGCGCGCTCATAGGTCCACCACCTTCCATTACTTCGTGTATGGCTGCTACTATTTTTTCGGGTTGGGTGTTTTTGGTCAGATATCCCGCAGCACCATTGCCCAGAGCTCTGAATATCAGCACCTCTTGTTCATAAACTGTAAGTATGAGTATGTGCGTATCTGGCAATAGTTTTTTCAGTTTTGGCAGTGCCTCTATACCAGTTATTCCCGGCAGCTCCACATCCAGCAATATCACATCGGGCTGGTCGTTTACTATCTTTTTCACAGCCTCCTCATACGACACATAAGTGCCCACTATCTTATACCCTTTGGTATTACCTATCAGAAACGCATACCCTTCACGTATGGTTTCATCGTCTTCTATGATGGCTACCCGTATATCCAGATCATTTTTCATAGTACTGCCTTTTTTGTAAAGTTCTTTGTTCTATCGCACACCTATATCACCTGTTTTGCGGTATTTTAAAGGTCAGGCTGATCATTGTTCCTTTGTTAGCAGAAGAGTCGATATACAATTTGCCATTTAGCCTTCCTGCTCTCGTTTTCATATTATTCAGCCCATTGCCCTTTACTGTTGTTTGCACATCAAACCCCACCCCATTGTCTTTTAGCACCATGTGCAGCACCCCCTTCTGCTTCATAGTCACCTCCAGCGTCACTACAGTAGGTTTGGCATACTTCAGGCTATTATTTAGTGCTTCTTTAAATATCATTATTAGGTTGCGGCTCATCTCCATATTCAGCCGGTATTGCTGCCACTTATCGTCACTACCTGTAAACACAAACTGTATCTCTGTATCCTGAAACAACTCCGCACCAAAATCCCGTATGCGGTGCAGTATCTCATACAGCACATCATTCGATGGTTTCAGCGACCAAAGTATATCTCTGGTGCCACTGTATAGCTGGCCCGTATTGTCTTCTATTTGGCCTAGTATCCGGGTGGTTTCGGGGGTCATTTCTATTTTCTTCTTCAGCACATTGGTCAGTACGTTTATGCGCGTTAGTTTGTTGCCTATCTCATCATGAAAG
This sequence comes from uncultured Flavipsychrobacter sp., assembly GCA_964601855.1. GTDB lineage: Bacteria > Bacteroidota > Bacteroidia > Chitinophagales > Chitinophagaceae > Nemorincola. Next base: position 27,367 of record CAZRPA010000019.1, read on the forward strand.
TCTTCCGCAGTTCTTGTTCTTATCTTGCCTTGTTCTTCTGCCCTCAATTTTGCCAGCAACTTCGCTCTCCGTTCCTTACTGCGGTTTATGCTGTATTGTAGTAGTATGCCAGAGGTAATACAAGCTATGAGTATCACCAGGCTAAACCAAATGGTTTTGTGAAATGGTGTTATTATCTCAAACGCATACACCAGCTCTGGCGTAGTGATGCCTGCATCGCTGCGGCACTGCACCCTGAATGTATAATTGCCTGGTGGCAATGCCGAATAGGTAACAGCATTGGTCGACGACCAGTCGGACCAAGGCACATCCAGCCCATCTATCCTGTACCTGTAGAGTACTTGCTGTGCGCCGCTCAGCGTTATAGCCTGAAAGGTAAAAGCAATATTATTCTTTTTGTAAGGCAGCCTTAGGTTGTGGGGTATACCATACCAGTTATCTATGCTGTCATACCAGCTACTGTCTATAACATTCTCACCTGCTATCTTCACCGTTTGCAGCACTATACACGATGGTGCCGACACAGCTGCTGGTGTGTGAGGGCTGTAGTGTAGTGCTCCGTTAGTAGTACCAAACCAGATACTGCCATCGTTCATTTTCTTCACAGAGTTTATGTTGCTCTCCATACCCATTATACCCTGTGCTTTGCCATAAAACACTATTTGTGGGTTCACATCATTGGGAGACATTATCTTGTGTATGCCATATCCGGTACCAGCCCATAGGTTACCATTATCGTCTGTGACTAGGTTGTATATAAAGTCCGACCGCAATCCCTTGTTTTTGTTGATTACACTGGTTTTGCCAGTGCGCAAGTTGTAGGCTATCAGCCCGTTGTCGCTGCTACCCATCCACAGGTCATTGCCTCTCATCACAAAACACTGTATCACAGAGCTGTCTATAATAGTACCCGTCACAAATGGGTGTACCTCTCCTGCATGAAACAACCGCAAACCCGCATCGGTAGCTATCAATGTGCTGTCATAGCCTATCGTCAGAAAAGAGTACACCGGACTTGTATTGGTATCTGCTATCTTAAACATACCCTCCTCCAGCACCATCACTCCGTTATTAAAGCCTATCCACATACGGTTGAAGGTATCGTTGTAAATACAATGCACATAATTAGAAGGGAAGTTGCGCTCAGGTGCCGCATATTGCCTGAATATACCCTCGTCATAGCTCCACAATCCTCTGCCTCGGGTACCTATCCACAAGCCAGTGGGGGTATAGCACAACGCTGTTATAGCTGGTACCGGATTGGAAGGGAAGGATAGCGGCAATACTTTGTTATCTTTAAACACATACAAACCAGCATCGTAAGTGCCTATCAGTAATGAGTCGCTACCATTGTTGGCTATGGCCATTACCTGCGCACTGGGCAGACCCATGGTTTCATCTAGCCCAGTAAACTGTGTACCCGAAAACCTGAAAATCCCCTGACCGTCTGTAGCCATCCATATATTGCCTTCAGCATCGCGTATTATGTCATTGAGCGAGTTGTCGGTAAGTCCGTTGCGTTTGTTGTAGTAGTGCAGATCAGTAGCAGTTATTCTTACTGCTCCGTTATTTGTACCCACCCATAGGTCGCCATTATTATCAGCTGCTCCGCAAGATATGCCCGGCAAAAAATCGAGCGGACTTTCATTCAGTTTGTGCAGCCACACCTTGTCCTGTACTACTCCATACAATCCGTAGTTGCCAGTCATCCACACCTTTCCTTCCTTCCCTTCAAATATTTTGTAAATCACAGGCACATCACCTTCTATTGGGTCTGCAAAAGCTAGGGTATCCCATTTACCATTGCTGTAGCGATATACCTTTCCTTCTTTTGCTATCCATATATCTGTCTGCCTCACCAGCATAGCCGATACAAATCCTTCGCCACCCGGCGTTACAAAGTATTTTATCTTGCCCTTTGTTACATAGTACACCTCACCCTGCACCCGCCACCAAGTAGTGTCTCCGGTTACACTTATCTGCTGTGTGGTATTGAAACTACGTGTTTGCACCTGCATGGGGTAATGCGTAAATACCCTACCGTTGTAGCACGATCAGCCTAACGGTCCGCTTGTCCATATATTGCCGACATCGTCTGTGGCTATTGCCCGCACCATATTGTGCAGTAGTCCGTTGCGTACGGTGTAGTTAGTAAAGTTTCTACCATCATACCTCGATAGCCCACCCAGTGTACCTACCCACAAATTCCCGGTTTTATCTTGTGCCAAACAGGTAGCCTGCGACTGTATAAGTCCGTCATCTACCGTCAGGTTATGAAAATGAAAACGCTGCGCACTTACACCTCCACCCCACATAAGGAGTAGTGATAGCATGGGCATGGCAACCCTGATTAGTAGTTTGTGATAATGGTGGTTCATAATAGTCTTGTGAAATTAATCTATTAAAACTTACTACCGAAATCAATCAATACCCCACTTATGTTTAACCTACCTGCGTACTCATCAGCGACGGAAAAACAAGCTGCACATCGGTACCCGTATTCACTGCCGATGCTACTTTTATTTCGCCCTGATGAATGCGCATAATATTGCGTGTCAGTGGCATACCTATCCCATACCCTTTGTAAGCTACGGTGTTCGATGCCCTAAAGAAAGGGTCATAGATATATGGCAGCTCCATGTCTGGTATACCTATACCATTGTCGCGCACACCAACTATTACTTTTCCCTCTTTGGCATCGAGCGTCACTTCCACTGGTCGGTTTTCAGAGTATTTGCAGGCATTGGTTACTATGTTAGATATTGCTAGGTGCAGCAACTGTTTGTTGCCTTTTATTTTCAGCTCATATGGGTTGTCGGGTATGCTATGCAGCACTATAGACACTTTATTATTTGGGTTTATTTTGTCTATAGTGTCCTTCACATCATACAACAACTGATCTACCCTTATTTTATCAAAAGTCTGATTTTTACCATTAAAACCAGTCTGTGCTAGCAAAAGCAATGATTTGGTAATACTATCCAGCCGCTCAGCCTCGGCTAGTATCACCGTCAGCGCATCTACATAGGCTTGTTTGTCTCGCTCTTTAGATAGTGTAAGGTCAGCCTCTCCTATGATGGTAGTAAGGGGTGTACTCAGCTCATGCGATGCATTACTTATAAAGTTGTTCTGTGTCTCAAAGGCAGTTTCCAGCCTGTCCAGCATAGTATTAAAGGTAGCAGTCAGTTCTCCTATCTCATCATTTACATTGGGGGTCTCTAGTCGCACATGCAGGTTTTGCGAGCCTATTTCTTTTACCCTCTTCGTTATATTGATAACCGGTGTAAACACCTGCTTAGAGAATATAACAGAGATAGACAAGGCAAACAATGAAGTAACGCCTATGGCTACCAGTATCACATTACGTATATATGCCAAGTGGTGCGAGTTGTAGTAATTCTCTGCCGAAACTATTACCGCATACTTCTCTGCCCCCATTTCATAACTTACACCTGAGTAAAACAAATTTTTGCGTTGGTAGACAGCCGTTTTCGATTTCAATATTTTTTCGAAAAATGATAGTGGTACACCTAGCTTCTTAGCTTCATTTTCAAAATTATTGCCAGGCTCTATCCTGAATACATACTCCTTTTCCTGCGGTAGCCTGCTCAGGTGCAAGTCTCTTATTTCTCTTAGCGCCGTCATGTTTTCCGATTCTTTCACCACCATCGACCTAGCTACTATTGCCGCCCTTATCTCCAGTCGTTTGTAGAAGTCGGTATAGGCATACTTGTTCATTGAGTAATACACCGATCCACTTAGCAAAATGATGATGCAAAGCGAAAAAAGAAAAAATATAGCCGCTATTTTAGTTTGCGACTTTATACCTCTGTAAGTATACTTATTGGGCATATCCTTAGTTTCAGTTGTTACTTCAATTACTTCCTGCCAAAAGTATGTAGTATTTATTCATCTCTACCATACATTATCGTTATCCGCTACCAAACTGCATAATTGAACAATATTTTATTAACTGCTCAAAATCTGATAGTTTCGCCTACTGAAAAGAACATACGCATGAGCAATATTCGAAATAACTGGACCAAAGACGAGATAAAGGAAATTTTCAACCGACCTTTGCTGCAACTTGTGTTTGATGCTGCTGAGGTTCACCGCCAGCACCACACCTTTGGCGAGGTACAGGTAAGTAGCCTGCTGTCTATCAAAACCGGTGGCTGCTCTGAAGACTGTGCTTATTGCCCGCAGGCAGCTCGTTTTCATACAGATGTGAAAGTGCAAGCCCTTATGAAAGTAGATGAGGTACTGGAAGCTGCACAAAATGCCAAAGCCGGCGGAGCATCACGCTTTTGTATGGGCGCAGCATGGCGCGAGGTGCGCGACAACAGAGATTTCGATCGTGTTATAGACATGGTTAAGGCTGTTAATAGTCTGGACATGGAAGTATGCTGCACACTGGGTATGCTCACTCCTCATCAGGCCGAACGCTTGGCTGATGCTGGTCTTTATGCCTACAATCACAACATAGATACATCTGAAGAGCATTATAGCGAGGTTATAACTACCCGTACCTACGACGACCGACTGAATACACTGAGCAATGTGCGCAAGGCAGGCATCACCGTATGCAGTGGTGGTATAATAGGACTTGGCGAAAGCAATGACGACCGTGTAGGCATGTTATTCACATTGGCTACACTGCCACAGCATCCCGAGTCTGTGCCTATCAATGTGCTGGTACCAGTAGAGGGCACACCACTTGCCGAAAATAGTCGTGTACCGTTTGACGAGCTGGTACGTATGGTGGCTACTGCACGGATAGTAATGCCCGATGCAGATGTGAGGCTTTCCGCTGGCAGACTAGAACTGTCTATAGCTGAGCAGGCAATGTGTTTTATGGCGGGCGCCAACTCTATCTTTGCCGGCGACAAACTACTGACTACCCCAAATCCGGAGTACAACTCAGACATGGATATGTTCAGAATGCTGGGTCTTACCTCTAAAGCTGCTTTTGCCGACGGACACCCCAGAGACAAAAAGAACGCAATGCTGCATGAAGCCAACTGAGCAATATCTGCACCAAAAACTAACTGAACGACAAGTTGCCGGAAACCTCCGGCAATTGTCGTTTCTACCTCCGGGTATCGACTTTTGTTCCAATGATTACCTAGGGCTAGCTACTAATACACAACTACACACCACCACTTCTACGCCAGCACATGGCGCCACAGGCTCACGGCTTATATCTGGCAATAGCTCGTACACCGAAGAAACAGAAACATTTATAGCGGCCTTTCATGATGCTGAGGCTGCGCTCATCTTCAATTCGGGCTACGATGCCAATGTGGGTTTGTTGTCGTCAATTGCCAGCCGTCACACTACTTTTATATACGACGAGCTGTGCCATGCCAGCATCATAGATGGTATAAGACTGGCTATATGCCGCAACAAATTCAGATTTCCCCACAACGATACTCAGGCATTGCAGCAGTTGCTACAGCAGCACCACTCCTCAGGCCCCGTAGTAGTAGTGGTAGAGTCTGTGTACTCTATGGATGGCGACCTGTCACCACTGCGCATTATAGCAGATATTTGCAGTCAGTACAATGCACAGCTTATAGTAGATGAGGCACATGCCACCGGGGTCTTTGGCACTCATGGTCAGGGCTTGGTGCATAGCCTAGGCATACAGCAGCAGGTATTTGCTAGGGTGCACACCTTTGGCAAGGCTCTAGGCTGCCACGGTGCAGCAGTAGTAGGAAGTGCGCTGCTGAGGCAATTCCTCATCAATTTTGCACGCTCATTTATATACACCACTGCCCTACCTCCACAGGCTATAGTGTCTATCAGCAATGCCTACCACTATCTGGCAGCACCACAATTCACTAATGCACCATTACATCAGTTGATAGCCTATTTCGGACAACAAATAGTTCAGGCGGGCATATCGGGCTGTTTGCCTACTGTCAGCCCCATACAAGTATTGCATACAGGCGGCAATGAAAATACCCGCCTACTGGCAGCAGCAATGCGACAGCAGAGTTTACTAGTATACCCTATACTGCACCCCACTGTGCCACTAGGCAGTGAGCGGCTGCGCATATGCTTGCACACCACCAATACCACACAGGACATAGACTTGCTCATCAGCACCATACTACAACATGAACAGGAAAAATAACAGCATAGCCATTCTAGGCATACACACAGGCATAGGCAAAACCATTGTTTCTGCCGTACTCACAGAGGCACTACAGGCTCACTACTGGAAGCCCGTACAGGCAGGTATAGAGGATAGAGATATGATAACGGTGCAATCGTTGATAACTGACGGCGCTACACGTGTACATCCCGAGGCAGTATTGCTCCGCACACCCGCATCACCGCACACCGCAGCTGCTATTGAGGGTGTTACCATAGACTTTCGAGAGTTTTCATGGCCTATTACCAGTGCAGCGCTACTGGTTGAAACCGCTGGCGGCGTGCTGTCACCCATGACCGATACTGCTACCATGGCCGATTTTGTTACCCACTTTCAGTTACCTGTCATACTGGTATCCCAGAACTATCTGGGCAGTATCAATCACACCCTCACTGCTATCGAAACCCTCAAAAACCGTAATATCCCTATCTTGGGCATAGTGATGAGTGGCGATACAGATACCTCCTCCGAATCTTTTATCACTAACTATACCAATACCCCTATCATAGCCCGTATACCCCATATCGCTCCTGTGAGTACAGAGCACGTGCAACAAATAGCCGCTGGTTTAGACCTACATTGGCTGCTATCTACTGTTGCCTGATACTGATATTTGCAGAAAATAACTTATTTTAAGTCTTTTTAGTAGCAATATTGAAATTTGGCATAATATTTGTGGTAGTTTACTTTACTGCTGTCTAAAAACAAGCGAACTAAAGACTAACCAACGACAATAAGACAACGGTATAATGATAAAACAATGAAACAAGCCCTTACAATACTTACAATTTTATACTGTTTGGTACTATCTGGTACTACATCGGCACAAAGCTGGGAGTGGGCACGCACGGCCACCAATACCAGACCGTATTCTATTACCTCTAGAACAGAAAGTTGGCCATTGGCTACAGACAAACAAGGTAATGTGTACACTGCTTTCAGTCACACCAACGATTCGCTGACATTAGGCACAAACAAGTATCACGCTGCTATTTACAAAAATCAAACTATCATAGTTAAATGCGACTATGCTGGCAACATACTATGGTCCAAGGCCAGCACAAATGGCAATGCAATGCCGATAGCTATAGCTACCGACAACAACGATAACCTTTTTGTGTATGGTTACTTTCTAGGCGACAGTGTTCGTTTTGGTTCTCATCTTATTGTTCGCACATCGGCTACTGCATCTAATACTTGTTTTCTTATCAAGTTCGATAAAGATGGCAACTTATTGTGGAAAACTAATGCAGGTAGCCTCTCTGATGCGCCCGAAAATCAGGCTTGCGGCAGCATAGCTACCGATGCTGCAGGCAACTGCTATCTGGCGGCTACCTACAGCGATGCTTCACTATCAGTTGGGAGTTATTCGCTTACCAACAGTGGATACGAAGATATTTATTTGTGTCGCTACAGCCCTGCAGGTGCCATATCGTGGGCCAAAAAATTTGGTGGAAATGGTTATGACCGTGTTTCGGGCATTACTGTAAGCAACAACAATAAAGTATACATAACCGGCGAATTCAGCTCTACATCTATAGTTTTTGGCAATACTGCCCTTTCTTTTTCTGCTACACTCCCCCCTACTACAAGTCACCGTTTCAATACCTATCTGGTACAAATGGGTATAGATGGCAATGTGCAGTGGGCGCGCCAGTGCACCGGCGATGCTCGTGCCACGAGTATAGCTACCGATACTGTTAATGACATATACATAGGCGGTGTATTGGCTGACGATAGGGTTGTTTTTGGTAGCTACACACTCAATGACAATGCCAACACTCCTTTTTTGGTGAAGTATGACGGTACTGGCAATGTTATCAATGCACACGCCTTCACACAAACCACTCCTTCTACCGTACTCAAACACGCTATATGGTCTATAGACATAGACCCCTGCAACAATGTATGGGTAAGCGGTGGGCTAGATAGCTCATACGGCAATGGTATTTTCCTCGATACGTCTCTCATTTTGCCGGTACCACAAAGCAGTACAGACCCTATGTTCATAGCGTGCTACAATGATATGGGTGGTCTGCTCGACTATGCCACTCTACGCTCTGGGGGCGACAATAATTCAACTGTTCGTGTCAACGATTTTGGGAACATATATATAGCTGGTGATTACTTAGGTGTAGCCCCGCTCATTCTAGGCACAGATACACTGGGCACTTACCCCAATGTAAGTTCTAGTTTTTTCTTGGCCAAGTATATGCCCATTTCCGGTTGCGAGCCTACCTCTGTTAGAAATACTTCTGCACTCAGCAAAGGCTTTACTTTGTTTCCCAACCCAGTTTCTTCTGGCGAGCTAAAAGTAACAGGCAATGAGCGCATACAGCACATCACCATCACCGATATGCTGGGCAGAAAACTCTACGAGCATAGACCAAACACTGTCAATACATCCATCAATATCAGCACACTTGTACCTGGCACCTATCTGGTAGACGTTAACGGACAGTATAAGATTCGGTTTGTAAAAGAGTAAATGGCGTCGTTTAATGTAGCCTGACTTTGAAAATTTTCTTTGAAATAAGGTTGAATTTTACTCACATCTCAAAGAAACAAGCCGTCTACATTACTACAAAAACAAACATTTTATGAAACGTACCCAAAACGTTCTATTGCTCACGGGCATATTTGCCGTGCTTTCATTGACAGCCTGCCGCAAACCAAACAACAGCCGCAGCGCCAATGACCCTTACACACCCGTAAACCCAAATGGTCAGCCACCTACCAACTATCCTGGTACTGGTGCTGCATCGGCTACACTAAGGTCGCTTTTCAAAGAGCTGCGCTCCACCCCGCAAACCCTTACTACTACTGCTGGTATCAGTTCCACCATTTATGGCATTAAGGGCACTCGCATTACCTTCTACCCCAATTCCTTTAAAGATGCCAGCGGTAACATTATCACATCAGGCACTATAGTCATCAAGTTGACTGAAATGTTAACACCCGGTGCTATGATAGCCGAGAACGCAACCACACAAACCACAACTGGCGACATACTGCGTAGTGGTGGTCAGGTAAAGATAGAGGCTAGCAAAGACGGACAGGCGGTGTATGCCAACAAGTATTCGCTCTCCTTCAAACAACCGGCTGCATCTTATCAACCCATGGACCTCTATTTTGGCGACCGAAACAATAAGGATTCGGCAGTATTATGGAAGCCATTAGTTCCCAGTTCAGGCGGTGGAACTGGAACTACTGCTACAGCTACTATGCCTATAGGCTCGGGTACCGACACTTCCCATTTATATGTTTTCGATTCTTGTACTGATTTCAATTACGTAAACTGTGACTGGTTTTCGGGAATTACTGGTGCTAAAACAAACATACATTTTGTGATGCCAGACACATCATTTAATGAGAATTACACTCAAATATTTCTGGTATTCAATGACCTTAATTCTGTAGCAAGAGTAAATGGTAGTACATACGAAAAGGCTACAAACTCGTTTAACCTAGGTGCTTATACATTACCAGTAGGGTATTACATAACCGTTATAACCCTAAGTAAAAATGCAGCGGGTAAATACTATTTCTCAGAGCAAAATGGACTTACTATAACTGATGCTATGAGCATCAATGTAACCATGACAGAACGCACTTTGGATTACATAAAAACCAGATTGGGAGAATTGTAATCAATGACTTATCACATCTATTAAAAAAGGGGCTATTCGCCCCTTTTTTAATGCCCTGAAGTACATGTTGCAATCGGCATTTTTCAGCTGCAAACCTGCAAGAAACGCTTACCCAGCATAGCGGCTAAAAACACCCGGTAGACACCTCTACATTACTACAGCTGGTTTGTAAAAGAACAATTGGTTTACGGTAGGGTGCTGAAGTAGAGGACGCTTTTTTTATAAAAAATAGAATCTTACTCACATTGTATACCATTACCTCGTCACTACTAGTACAAAAACCAAACATTTTATGAAACGTACCCAAAACGTTCTATTGCTCACGGGCATATTTGCCGTGCTTTCATTGGCTGCCTGCCGCAAACCAAACAACAACCGCAGCACCAATGACCCTTACACACCTGTAAACCCTAATGGTCAGCCACCTACCAACTATCCTGGTACTGGTGCTGCTTCGGCTACACTAAGGTCGCTTTTCAAAGAGCTGCGCTCTACCCCGCAAACCCTAACTACTACCGCCGGCATCAGTTCCACCATTTATGGCACGAAGGGCACTCGCATTACCTTCTACCCCAATTCTTTCAAAGATGCCAGTGGCAACATCATCACATCTGGAAACATCGTCATCAAGTTGACTGAAATGTTAACACCCGGTGCTATGATAGCCGAGAACGCAACCACACAAACCACAACTGGCGACATACTGCGTAGTGGTGGTCAGGTAAAGATAGAGGCTAGCAAAGACGGACAGGCGGTGTATGCCAACAAGTATTCACTCTCCATCAAACAACCGGCTGCATCATATCAACCCATGGACCTCTATTTTGGCGACCGAAACAATAGCGATTCGGCAGTATTATGGAAGCCATTAGTTCCCAGTTCAGGCGGTGGAATCGGAACTACTGCTACTGGCACTGTGACAGGAATAACACCTGGTGGTTCGCCTCTCGATTCTTCTCATTATTATATTTTCGATTCTTGTACAGACTTCCATTTTCTCAACTTTGATAAGTTTTTTTACTATACTGGTGCTAAAACAAACATACATTTTGTAATGCCAGACACATCTTTTAATCCATTTTATGCTCAAATTTTCATTGTATTCCCTGATCTAAATTCTGTAGTAAGAGTCGGACCAATTACTTACGAAAACGCAACAAAATCTTTTAACCTAGGACCAGATATTTCATTCCCCATCGGATATGTTATGAACGTTATTACCGTTAGTAAAAAAGAAAATGGCAAATTCTACTTCTCAGAGCAAAATGGACTTACCATTACAGATGCTATGAGCATCGACATCCCAATGACGGAACGTTCGCTCGAATACATCAAAACCCGACTGGGAGCATTGTAAACAATAACTTACTGTATCAATTAAAAAAGGGGCTGCTAGCCCCTTTTTTTAATGCCCTGAAGAATACTATTATCCCGTTTATTTTTTACCAGCAAACCTACAAGAAACTCCTATGCTTGCTACACTTAGTTTGTCATATCCGGCATCGGCATAGAGGCTGAAAATGTCTGAAACATAGTAACGTACTCCGGCCTTCAGAAATGGCATAGCATTGTGGCTGCGCTGAGCTACGGTAGTGCTATCGCCCTGTGGGTAGGCACTCTGATTGATGTTGTTAATACTCAGGCCTAAACCTACAAATGGATCGAGCTTTTTAGACCCTAGTATAGACCTGAAGTGATAAAAAGCCATGATACCGCCGCTAAACATACGCTGCTTGTTGGTAGCATTCCTGTATATAGGTCCGTTATATCCCTGATATATTTTGGTGGTGTTGTAGTGTATCGTATTGAAAGATGCACCTACTGCTATACTTACCCTATTGCTTACACCATACTCTACGCGAGCATATACAGGCGCAAAACCAGTTACATTTCCCTTAGCAAAACCACTGGGTACATTGTAGTCAGTCTTATAGCCATTAGCTATGCCCATAGCCACCGTAGCCGTATATGAGTTTCGTTCAAAATTCTGTGGCCGCTTTTTTATTGTAGCCACAGCAGTATCTTGTCCGTTTGCGGCTAACGCTGCCAGCAGGGCTGTTATTATCAAGTATGTTCTCATAAGGTATGCAAGCTCTTACACTAACGTTTTTATTGCTTTCATAGTATGCAGGTAGTATTTTTCTGTCTACAAACCTTTGTTTGCACACATCACCATGCCACTATCCGCCATTTATTGTACTTCCCAAACAACAACGTCCTGTACGCAATGTACAGGACGCTGGTTAAGTGTATCTTTTCAGATCAGGGGATGAATTTATTCATCTTCGTCCCTGCTGCGTTGTTTTTTCTTTGGTTTTGGAGCAGCATCATCTTCGTCCTCCATTCTGTCTATTTTACGGCTGTGTACTTCATCGCCTGGCTCGTGATGAGCGTGCATTTTGTGACCGCAATTGAAGTTTTTGCTGATACCGAAGTTCATTTGGTTACCAAATGTAAATCCGAATCTGTTATCGCTATATGTTGCACCATCAGCTTTGTCTGTGCTGTATTCAACACCACCTACAGAGAAGTTAAGCGCTACACCACGACCTACATTGATACCCAAAGCTGGGAACAAGTTAGTGTGGATACCATTGTGTTTGTTAGTTGCTGGGTTACCATCGTTAGTTCTATAACCACCTGCGTATGCAAATTCGTATTGTGCAAACCAGAAGAATATTTCACTCTTACGGATGTACTGAGAATAACGTACAAAAGCACCAGCGCGGTACATGTTGTCAGTTACTTTGCTACCAGTGCTGGTTTTTACAGCATCCTGAGCCCAGCTGATGTTACCACCTACAGTCCAGTTATGATTGAACTGATAACCCACACCAGGAGTAGCATTCCAGTTCGTGTTCTTCTGCAAAGATGGCATTCTCTGTTGTTGTACGCCAACATTGCCATACAACAGTATACTTCTTGGTTCCTGAGCGTTTGCTGTTACTACAGTTCCCGCAGCTAATAAAGCGAGGATCAGTCTTTTCATACAGATTGTTTTTTTAATTTAGTCTTGCAAATATAATCGTCATTTTCAAAAATCCATAACTTTTGCAAATTTTATTTGAAATTGTGTAACAAGGCATTATTCGCTTACTAACGCATTCTCAATTCGTTGTAACACAACACTTTTGCAGTTACCCTATCTTGCATCAAAGTCTATGAGTACTCTTTCGGTACGTGGGTGCGCCTGACACGTCAGCACAAATCCTTTTTCTATCTCGTCGTGCTCTAGTG
>CAZRPA010000020.1:0-27732 GCA_964601855.1 uncultured Flavipsychrobacter sp.
TATAGCGCATGATCCCGAGAACCCGGCAAGCCCGGTGGAGGGTGGGTGTTACCGAGCGTTTAAAGACAGGTCAGGCACTTTCTGGGCTATTTTCTACAAGGGTGTCAGCCTGTTTGCAGCAAGGTCGGCAGGTGTAGTACATGTGCCCGTGCATCACATATCAAAAACTGATGAATATAATGAGCATGTTACACCTGTATCATTTCACAAGGATACCGCGAAAGGCTTACTTTACATGGGGTGCGATGTTGGTAAGGGCCTGTATATAGTTGATGAAAAAAGAGGAACGGAGACAATCGTAAATATTCCACGTACAAGGAATAAACCTTCTATTTTCGACAGGGCAATTGTGTATAGCATAGCGCCTGTAGATGGGAATAAACTGTTGTTGGCCACAAACTATGGTTTGCATGTTTTTGAAAAAGATACTCGCGCTATAAAGGTGTTGCCGATAAAAGACCAGGAACAGAAGACAGTGTATGTGGTAGATATTTTGAAATGCAACAAGGGGTTTTGGTGTAATTCAAGCCCTACCAATGGTTTTTATTTTATAGATAGTGGTTTTACAAAGGCTATTCATTACTATGCGGGAAGCGCATCGCCGATACCATTTGAAAACAAAAGAGAAAGAGTGGTCCTGGTGGAAAACGATTCGCTGATTTGGGTGAGCATGGTTGATTCCGGACTGTACCGAATGAATCCAGTTTCCAATAGTCTCCAGCTATTAAACGGCAGAAAGAACGGCGCTTTCTTCGGCAGCACCATGGTGAAAATAAAGCAAGGGAGTTATTGGTTCAGCACCGATCAGAATGGTGTTTTTTTTATCAGGCAGGAACGTGCTGACTCGTTTACCTGCACTCAATACGCCGAAGAAGAGGGCCTTCCAACGGATTTTACATCAAATCTGTTGCTGGATGATAACGGTAACCTTTGGGTTTCAACACACAAGGGTCCTGCTATGTATATGAAGGCCAGAGAAAGGTTTATCAGTTTGAGTGGTAATAAGTTGATATCAGACAGGAGCGGTGAATTTGCAGACCTTTACAAATCGCCAGACGGGTATTTATATACTGGAATTTTTGGTGAGTATTTAAAGTGGCACACGGACTCATTATTGTCACATACACCAAAACCACAATTGTACCTCACTTCCATAAAAGTTTCCGGCGAAACTTATTACGATACAGCAAACCTAGACAAGCTGGAAGAAGTGGTTTTGCCATTTGATAAGAATACAATAAGTGTAGAGTTTGTTGCACTGGATTTCCCCGCTCCAGGAGCAATACACTATTCTTACAAACTTGATGGTTTAAGCGGGGACTGGATACCGGTGGAAGGACGTGCGGTTGCATGGCCTGGTTTACCAGATGGCAGGTATCATTTGCATGTGAAAGCAACTAATGGCATGGGTCAGGTGGCTGCGCGCGAAATATCGCTTCGAATAAGGATACTTCCCCCTTTTTGGAAAACATGGTGGTTTATCGCACTTTGCATTAGTATTGTTGCCGGCATTGTAGTACTAGTGTTCAGGAACCGGATAGCTGCCATACGCGAGGCGGAAGATACCAAAACAAAATTCAGCAAAATGATGGCTGAAGTAGAAATGAGAGCATTAAGAGCCCAAATGAATCCACACTTTCTATTCAATTGCCTAAACTCTATTAACAGATATATAGTTGTTAACGATACCGTTAAGGCCTCAGGCTACCTTACAAAATTTTCAAAACTGATACGCCTTATACTCGATAACTCTGCGAATGATGTAACCTCACTTGATAATGAAATTTCGCTTTTACGACTTTATACAGAAATGGAGTTTATGCGATTTGATGGTAAGTTTACTTACGATATTGATGTTGACAAATCTTTATCTTGCGAGACAATAAGTATTCCTTCGATGATTATACAACCCTATATAGAGAATGCAATCTGGCATGGCTTGCTCAATAAAGGTATAAACGGGCATATGCTAGTAAAGGTATACGGAAAAGGACCAAATAAACTGGAAGTAACAATTGAGGATAATGGCATTGGTCGACAAAAAGCGAAAGAACTAAGCAGTAAAAATACATTGAAACAAAAATCTTACTGTATGAAAATTACTAACTACATTATACATGCAATGAAACAGCTTTATGATGCAGGAGCAAGTGTAATAATAGAAGACATGATGAGTGCAGAAAATGAGCCGTCTGGCACTCGTGTAATCTTGAAAATACCCTACACCAAACTAAATATGGAATCGAATATGTTTCAATTTTTATAAACATAAATTACCCTCATGATAACAGCAATAATAATAGACGATGAAAAAAATGCTCAGGAGGTCTTAGCTTGGCAATTAAAACAATATTGCCCGCAAATAGAATTATTGGGCTGTGTAGGTAATGTTGTAGACGGAATAAAACTTATACACGAAACAGACCCCCAGCTTTTGTTTTTGGATATAGAGATGCCTGTTCAAAATGGGTTTGAAGTACTGGATGCTTTTGAAAATCCCAACTTTGATATCATATTTACTACTGCTTACAACCAGTATGCCATTAAAGCATTCAAATTTTCAGCTTTCGACTATTTGCTAAAACCTATTGATGCTGATGACCTTAAAAATGCTGTAATAAGGTATGCCAGAAAAAAAGGACATTCAGTAAAAGAACAGTTAAAAGTGCTGGCAGCACAAATGCAATATAAAAGCCCTAACCGAATAGCAATACCATCAAACGACGGACTGATGATGGTAAAACCAGAACAAATAGTAAGATGTGAATCAGAAAGTAATTATACAAAGGTGTTTCTGGATACCAAGCAAAAAATAGTGGTAGCCAAAACGCTGAAAGACATGGAAGATGTACTTACCGGATTTGGGTTTTACAGAATTCACCACTCTCATCTCGTTAATCTGGCTCATGTGAAAAGTTATGTACGCAGCGATGGCGGCTATGTAATGATGAGCGATGACACACACATTACAGTAGCCCGCAACAGAAGGAGCGGATTTATAGACCAGTTTTCTAGAATATGAGTACCCACCTACTCACAAATTACGCCAAATACTCATAAATATGCACACCTACTAATTGCCTGTTATAGGCACGGCGTTAAATTTCCAATTTCACCTTCATAAAATATCTTTTTTATGAAGCGTCTTCTGAATCTCCTGTTAGTTCTTTTCCTTTCCTTAATTGGTAATTATGTTTATGCTCAGGGCATAGCCGTAAACAATGACGGCACCACTGCAAGCGCTTCGGCCATGCTGGATGTGAAATCTACCACAAAGGGTATGCTAGTGCCTCGCATGACAGCCGTACAGAAAAACGCAATAAGCAGCCCTGCTACAGGACTGCTTGTATATCAGACAGATAGTACCGCCGGGTTCTTTTATTATAATGGCAGCACATGGCAGCCAATATCGGCAAGCGTAGCCTCACAATGGACAACTTCAGGCACCAACATCTACAACAACAATACCGGCAATGTGGGTATCGGGGTTACAGCACCCTTGGCAGGGTTGCATGCCAATGAAAAAAACATCCTGTTCACAGGAAGGTTTGACCCTACACATGGAGGTGTCATAACACCTGCGCCAATATCCGGAGAGGGGGGGAGAATGATGTGGTACAGTTCGTCTGACGCATTCAGGGCAGGATATGCGATAGGCACTGAATGGGACTCGGATAGCATCGGCTATTTTTCAGCCGGGCTTGGCGAAGGCGTGAAAGCCTCGGGTTATGCATCGGTAGCAACAGGCGCCCGAACAACTGCCAGCGGCAGCACTGCAACCGCAATGGGAAACAATACCAGAGCTAGTGGCAATATGGCAACAGCTATGGGCCACAATGCTGCGGCAAGCGGCCAGACATCGATGGCTACTGGGGAGGAGACCAAAGCCAGCGGAGATTATTCAACAGCAATGGGAACGCAAACGAGGGCTAGCGGCTTTTCTTCTACCGCACTGGGCGATTCAACTTTAGCCAGCGGCACAAGGTCAACGGCTATGGGTTGGCGAACTGTGGCAAGTGGTACAAATTCCACCGCAATGGGTACCAGCTCATCGGCAACTGCCAACAATGCGTTCGCAGTAGGATCCAGCGCTACCGCAAGCGGTAGTACATCGAGGTCTATGGGCGTAGGCACAACGGCAAGCGGCAACAATGCCACCGCTATAGGTGTGTCCTCTACCGCAAGTGGCGAATACTCTACTGCAATAGGCAATTTCACATCAACCAATAATAAATCCGGTGCATTCGTAGTTGGCGACTTCAGCACGGGAACAATCCTAAATAATGACACTGCCAACCAAATGAAAATGCGCTTTGCTGGTGGCTATAAATTGCATACCAACAGTACAGCAACTCAAGGTGTAGCTATTGAGCCCAACGGCGTAGCAAAATACATGACCAATGTAGCCAGCAACTATGATAACCGCTCACTCGTGGACAAACGTTATGTGGATAGTCTAACAGGTACTATCAGTGGCGGCTCATCGCAATGGACAACAGCGGGAACTAATATATATAACAACAATACAGGCAATGTAGGTATAGGCACTACAACTCCTACCACCAGACTACAAGTGGTGGATAGTAATGTGGTGTTCTCTGCAAACGGCGACGTACCGACCTCTGCAGGTAACCCCGGCATAAATGGGGAAGGCAGAAGAATGATGTGGTATGCAGACAAAGCAGCCTTCCGGGCCGGATATGCATGGGGCAACCAATGGAATAAAGATAGCGTCGGCAACTATTCGGTGGCAATGGGATATGGAACGAAGGCCAAGGGTATGAATTCCATTTCAGTAGGACTAAATTCAGAGGCAAATGGATTGGCCTCAACAGCAATAGGTACTGAAAATCGGGCATCAGGATCACAAGCCACAACATTAGGAAATCACAATACCGCAACCGCCCCATATGCGATGGCACTGGGGTATAGCAGTACGGCTAGTGGTTATTACTCTTTGGCGCTGGGATCCAACACTACAGCTAATGGCGTCGGATCAATGGCAATAGGAAATCACATATCCACTGGCGGAACTATCGGTTCTGTGGCGATAGGTGATAAAAGCACCTTCGAAAACACAGGAAATGACGCAGATAACCAGATGATGATGCGCTTTAATGGAGGTTATAAATTATACAGCGATAGCGATAGAACCAAAGGCATAAAAATAGAACCTAATGGCGTAGCCAAATACATGGCCAATGTAGCAAGCAGCTATGACAACCGCAGCCTAGTGGACAAGCGTTATGTGGATAGCCTGACGGGAACTATCAGTGGGGGCTCATCTCAATGGACGACAAGTGGCACTAATATTTACAATAACAATACAGGAAATATAGGCATAGGCGTCACGTCGCCTCTTGCAGGCTTGCATGCCGAAGAGAAGAATATACTATTCACGGGCAGGTTCGAACCTACACTTGGTGGTGTGTCGTCAACTACCCCAATATCGGGAGCGGGGGGAAGAATGATGTGGTACAGTGCAAAAGACGCATTCAGGGCGGGATATGCTGAGGGTACTGAGTGGGACTCTGATAGTATTGGGTTCTTCTCTGCAGGACTTGGTGACGGCGTTAAAGCCTCGGGCTTTGCATCTTCTGCAACCGGAAAGCATTCAACCGCCAGCGGCAACTCAGCAACCGCTATGGGAATCAACACTAAGGCTAGTGGATTGGCATCAACTGCTATGGGGTTTGCATCAGTTGCAAGCGGCGAAGATGCAACAGCCTTGGGATCAGTAACACAAGCAAGTGGCAAGCACTCTTTTGCTACAGGAACAGAAACTAATGCAAGTGGAGACTATTCAACCGCCATGGGCAACTTTGCTTCAACTAATGGTAAACTAGGAGCATTTGCCGTAGGTGACTATAGTAGCTTTTATGATGTCCCCGAGAATGATACGATAAACCAGATGATGATGCGCTTTTCGGGTGGCTATAAATTGTATGCAGATTCTAATTTAACAAGGGGCATAAAAATAGAACCAAACGGCGTAGCCAAATACATGACCAATGTTGCCAGCAACTATGACAACCGCAGCCTCGTGGACAAGCGTTATGTGGATAGCCTGACAGGCACCATTAGCGGCGGCGGTTCATCACAATGGACAACTTCAGGAGCCAATATCTACAACAACAATACAGGAAGTATAGGTATCGGCACTACCACACCTGTAGCGCGGCTACATGTGGCGGATAGCAGTGTGGTATTCTCTGCAAGTGGCAATGTACCTGGTTCGGCAGGCAACCCTGCTATAAGCGGTGCAGGAAGGCGGGAAATGTGGTATGCCGATAAAGCGGCATTCAGGGCAGGGTATGTGAGTGGCACACAATGGAATAAAGATAGCGTTGGCAATTATTCTGTTGCGATGGGAAAAAACACCAAGGCAAAAGGATTGGCTTCATTTGCAGTAGGCGAAGGGTCATCTGCTGGTGGCGACTATTCCATTGCTACAGGTTTCTCTTACGCTACTGGTTCCGGTTCCAGCGCATTCGGTAGCGGCCTTGCCAGTGGCGACTACTCCACAGCAGCAGGTTATTCTACTGCTTCTGGCATTTCATCGGTTGCGCTAGGATTTTCTACAGCTAGTGGCAGCACCTCAACAGCTTTGGGCTATTCCGTGGCAAGCGGCAACAATTCCACAGCCTTAGGTTTTGCTACAGCAAGCGGCAATAAATCTACTGCTATCGGCTACAATGTGTCGACAAATGGCCTGACAGGAGCAGTGATAATAGGTGACGGAAGCCTTGTTGAAATTGACCCGGCAACTACTAACGACACTGCAAATCAGATGAAGATGCGCTTTGCGGGTGGCTACAAATTATATACCAATAGCGCAGCAACGCAAGGTGTAAAAATAGAGCCTAACGGCGTAGCAAAATACACCCATAATGTTGCTAGCAGCTACGACAATCGTTCTTTGGTAGATAAACGCTATGTGGACAGCCTAGCGGGTACAATCAGTGGAGGCGGTGGTTCGTCGCCTTGGGCTACTTCGGGTACGCACATCTACAACAGCAATACAGGCAAGGTGCTGGTGGGTGCGCTTACGGGCTCGGCCTCAGGAGAGAACGGAAGATTGCTGGTGAAAGAGGATAATTCTTTTGGTACAGGAATCAAGGCATGGACATCTGCCGCTTATGGTAACGCGATCTATGCTGCTGACAGCGGCTTTAGCGGCAACCCCATAGGCTGCACTTCCTGCTCAGGCAGCGCAGCTATGCGTTCTTACAGCAAGTATGGCGATGCGTTGTATGCTAATTCTTCCAATGGTCGTGGTATTTACCTTAAAGGCGGATCATCTTTCTATCCTGCTATGGTTATTGATACCAACGGAGGAGCCAAGGCACTCGAAATAAATGGTGCTGTAAAAATTGCAGATGGCACACAAGGGGCCGGAAAGGTGCTGACATCTGACGCAAGTGGCAATGCCAGTTGGCAGACCGCTTCGGGTGGCGGCACTACATACACAGCAGGCAGTGGTATAAATATTACAGGTAGTGTTATCAAGGCGATAGATACATCTGCAACCAATGAATTACAAACCGTATCATTGAGCGGAAGCGTATTAACGCTTTCAAACGGTGGTGGCAGCGTAACGCTACCCACCAGCGGCGGAGGCGGTTCTTCGCCTTGGACAACCACCGGAACTCATATTTCAAACAGTAATACCGGTAGAGTAGGAATTGGTATCAACTCTCCGCTAGCAAAATTTCAGGTAGCCGACAGCAGTGTACTGTTCACCGGTGACGACGGATCAGGAACAGGGGCTCCGCCTGTATCGGGGGCAGGAGGCAGAATGATGTGGTATTCCGACAAACTGGCATTAAGGGCAGGCCGTGCTACCGATACCGAATGGGACAAGGATAGTGTCGGTAAGTATTCCGTAGCTTTTGGTATGACAACAAAAGCCAAGGGTAACTCATCCTTTGCCGCAGGTGCATACTCATCGGCTATAGGATATCAATCCGTGGTATTGGGTTATGCGAATAATGCAAGGGGCGACAATTCTATAGCAATAGGCAGTAGCGCAAACGCAAACGGTGAAGGTTGCGTATCGTTAGGGTCTGGTGTTACATCTATGGGCAGTTCATCTTTTGCCTCAGGTGCCGGAACGTTGGCAGGTGCCAATAACAGTACCGCCATGGGTTACATGACATCGGCAACCGGCGTTGCATCTACCGCACTTGGTTACGGATCTATAGCAAGCGGTGGCGGAGCGGTAGCAATGGGTGGCAACACGATAGCAAGCAATGGTTACGCCACTGCTATGGGAACAAACACCACGGCAAGCGGGCAATATTCCACTGCAATGGGGTCATTATCCACTGCAAGTGCGGAAAGCGCTACCGCAATGGGCGCGTCGTCTACAGCTAGCGCTTATGCATCAATTGCGGGTGGCTACAATGCGTTAGCTGACGGGCAAACTTCTGTTTCATTGGGTTATAATACTCGTTCGCAGGGTATTTACTCCACATCATTAGGTGGATATGCCGAGGCTACCGGTGGCCAATCAACAGCTATGGGTTGGCACACCACTGCTTCAGGTAACTATTCTTCTGCTTCAGGTTATTATACCACTGCCAGCGGCGACTTTTCGACAGCGTGTGGTTCGGCCGTGACAACAAACAGCAAATCTGGCGCGTATATTATTGGTGATGCCAGTGGTTCTACCACCACCCCTACCACCAGCAGCGCGAACAATGAGTTCACAATGCGCTTTGCCGGGGGGTATAGGTTGTTTACAAATAATACAGCTAGTGTTGGCCTCAGTGTAGCTGCAGGTGGCAATAGCTGGGCAACCATTTCAGACGTTCGTAAAAAGGAAAACTTCAGCCCTGTTGATGGCGAAGCCTTCCTGAAAAAAATAGCAAAGTTTAATCTAACCAGTTGGAACTACAAAGGCCAGGACCCGAAACAGTTCCGCCACTATGGCCCAATGGCGCAAGATTTTTATGCCGCATTTGGCAAAGATACTTATGGCACAGTGGGCAACGATACCACCATCAATCAGGCCGATATGGAGGGAGTGAGTTTTGTAGCTATACAAGCACTGATAAAAAGGACAGAGGAATTGCAAAAAGAGAATGATGCACTGAAAGCAAAGCTTGAAAAATCAGAATCATCCAAACTCGAAATGAAAATTGAATTGACAGCAAGGCTGGAAGCTATAGAAGCCGAAATATTTAAAAGCAAGCTCTCAAATAAGTAAGAGTCGATACGGACGTAAGCACAGACAATCACTAAGTTAATATCTTAAAAGACTATCTCGTGAAGCATAAACACATAATTACCCTGGGTATTGCAATTTTAGGCGGCTTTTCTGGCAAGGCGCAAAGTGTAGGTATCAACAATACCGGAGCTACGGCACAACCGTCGGCTATGCTTGATGTGAGCTCTACAAACAAAGGTCTGCTGGTGCCCCGCATGACCAACGCGCAGCGCGATGCCATAGCCAGTCCGGCAACCGGACTACTGGTGTATCAGACAAATGTAACTGCTGGGTTTTACTACTATAACGGCACTGTGTGGACAGTAATAGGCGGCGGCACTGCCGGCTGGACAATCGTCGGCGATAACATGTATAACAACAATACGGGCAAAGTAGGCATAGGCACTACCACGCCAGCTGCAAAGCTCCATGTGGCAGATAGCGGTGTGGTATTTACCGCAATCGGTGATACTACTTCCACAGTAGGTAATCCATCGGTAAGTGGCGCAGGTAGGCGAATGATGTGGTATCCCGACAAAGCAGCGTTCCGTGTTGGATATTCGGGAGGTACGAATTGGGACAAAGATAGCGTTGGAGTATATTCTGTTGCAATGGGCAATAATTCACAAGCAAAGGGATACGCCTCCTTAGCCGCTGGTTCTTCGTACGCTTCCGGTGCATATTCTACTGCATCAGGTTATTCTGGTGCTGGAGGCACATACGCAACCGCACTGGGCTTGACTTATGCTGGAGGATATGCTGCAACAGCATTAGGGTTCAATGGTTCTGCTAACGGATGGTATTCTACTTCATCGGGCTTTAGGTGCACAGCAAACGGTCAGTCATCTGTCGCAATGGGGGAATATTCCTACGCAAGTGGATATTCGGCAACAGCTTTAGGATACATTTCATCGGCGTCCGGAACAGCCTCAAATGCGATAGGTATGTACACAAACGCAAACGGCTCCAATTCTACTGCCCTCGGGAACTATGTATCAACTAACAACAAAATAGGGTCCTTAATTCTTGGCGACAATTCAACATCAACAACCTCATACAGCGATACAAACAATCAAATGATGGCGCGTTTTGTAGGTGGCTATAAAATGTATACCAATGCAACTACTACAGAAGGCGTAAAAATAGAACCAAACGGTGTAGCCAAATACATGAACAACGTAGCCTCCAGTTACGACGATCGCTCACTGGTGGATAAACGCTATGTGGACAGCCTGAACAGCATAGGCAGTTCAAAATGGACAACTTCGGGTACTAACATTTACAACAACAATACAGGTAACGTGGGCTTAGGCACTACCACGCCAGCTGCAAAGCTGCACGTGGCAGATAGCAGCGTACTGTTTTCTGCCGTAGGAATGGCGGCACACTATACCGTAGCAGGCAATCCTCCTGTGAGTGGTGCAGGTAGGCGTATGATGTGGTATCCCGAAAAAGCAGCTTTCCGGGCTGGCTATGTATCCGATGCAAACTGGGATAAGGATAGTATTGGAAATTACTCTGTAGCTATGGGGAGAGACTGCAAAGCAAGAGGGCAGGATGCATTTGCAATTGGTGCAGCGACAAGTGCATCTGCTTACTCTTCCTTTGCTGGTGGGGTTAATTCAAAAGCAACAAACAATGGTGCATTCTCTTTTGGTGCAGGCACTCTTGCCAGTGGGAATTATTGTGCAGCATTTGGTTGGGAAACCAAAGCAGTCGGTAATAATTCCTTTGCTGCAGGCGAATATTCGCAGGCAAACGAACCCAATTGTACTGCATTGGGTGGACGTTCTATTGCTAGTGGATTGACATCTACAGCAATAGGTTATAGCACGATTGCTAGTGGACACTATTCGACTGCATTGGGTAGCCGGATTTCAACAAATGGAAAAAATGGCTCGTTTGCAATTGGCGATGGTAGTACTTTAGGATATACCAACAACGATGCGGATAACCAGATGATAATGCGCTTCGTGGGTGGATATAAATTGTTCACCGATTCAGGTGCCACACAAGGATTACATATTACAACAGGCGGCGTAGCCAAATACATGAACAACTTAGCCAGCAGCTATGACAATCGCTCTCTGGTAGACAAACGTTATGTGGATAGTCTGACGGGCACCATAAGTGGCGGTGTATCCAAATGGACACTCTCAGGCACCAATATATACAACAACAATTCAGGCAAGGTACTGGTAGGCCACTTCGACGGGCTGACCCCAGCAGGAGATGCAAAACTAATGGTGCGAGACAGTGTCAATTATGGTATCGGAATAAAGTCATGGACATCCGCAGCGTATGGCAATGCCATCTATGCGGCAGATAGCGGTCTTAGTGGCAACCCAATTGCCAATGTGGCGCCAGGCACAGGGGGCAGCGCTGCTCTGCGTAGTTATAGTAAGTACGGTGATGCCCTGTTTGCCAACTCTTCTAATGGTCGTGGTATTTATCTGAAAGGTGGTTCGCCATTTTATTCAGCTATGGTTATCGATACCAATTACGGTGCTCTTAATGCCTTGGAACTGAATGGTAAAATCAAAATAGCAGACGGCACACAGGGAGCAAGCAAAGTCCTTACATCTGATGCAAGTGGTAATGCTAGCTGGCAAACAGCACCTGGTGCATTGGCTGCAGGTAGTGGCGTCAGCATTTCAGGCGGCGTTATCAACGCAGCCGATGCTTCTGCAACCAATGAAATTCAGACATTGTCCATAAGTGGCAGTGTACTTTCTCTTTCAATAGGTGGTGGCAGCGTTACGTTACCAACAGGTGGGTCCTCCCCCTGGACCACCTCTGGCGCACACATATACAACAGCAACTCTGGCAATGTAGGCTTCGGCACCACTGCACCTGTGGCAAAACTACATGTAGCCGATAGCAATGTGGTATTTGCAGCCATTGGCGATGTGTCTGCAAGTCCGGGCAATCCCGCAATAAGTGGCGTAGGCAGGCGCATGATGTGGTATGCCGACAAGGCTGCATTCAGAGTAGGAAACGCTGTAGGAACTGAATGGGACAAAGACAGCACAGGCAACTACTCCGTCGCAATGGGCAATGCACCAAAAGCAAAGGGAGACTATTCGATAGCATTGGGAAGTGCTACAAATGCCAGTGGCAGCTACGCTACTGCTTTGGGGGCCAACACAACCGCAAATGCCAGCCATGCTACAGCATTGGGGTACAATACCGTTGCATCGGGTGCCTACGCCACAGCCATGGGCGGCGGAGCAGTAGCCAGCGGCACTACATCCACAGCTATGGGATACAATACAATAGCCAGCGGCAATGGATCTACAGCAATGGGTGGTACAGTATCTACAAATGGCAAAACTGGAGCAATGGCAATAGGCGACAGAAGCACTGCCACGAATACTAACAATGACGCTGACAACCAAATGATGATGCGTTTTGCAGGTGGTTACAAACTATACACCAACAGTACTGCCACACAAGGCCTTAAAATCGAGCCGGACGGTGTAGCTAAATATACAGGCAATGTGGCGAGCCTCTACGACAACCGCAGCCTTGTGGACAAAGGTTATGTAGATAGTTTGGCTGGTACAGGCTCATCAAAATGGACAACATCAGGTGCCAGTATTTACAACAATAATACGACTGGAAAAGTGGGCATTGGTACTAATACGCCTATAGCACGCTTACATGTTGCAGATAGCAATGTAGTGTTCGCGGCAGGTGGAGATGTGCCTATAACAGCCGGCAACCCTGCAATCAGTGGTGCTGGCCGCCGCATGATGTGGTATCCCGACAAATCTGCTTTCAGGGCAGGGTACGTTTATGGCACAGCATGGGATATAGACAATGTGGGTAATTACTCTGTAGCCATGGGCCGAAATACTACTGCAAGTGCTCAGTATACTACCGCTATGGGTATGGGTTCAACAGCAAGTGGCGATGCCTCCATTGCAGTTGGCGCTAATGCTACTGCCAGCGGCAACACCTCTGCTGCTTTGGGTGCAAACACTACCGCAAGCGGAAGTTTTTCATTTGCAGTGGGCTACGGAACAGCAGCGAGCAATAGCGGTGCAACAGCTTTTGGCTACAATACTACCGCAAGCGGAATAAATGCTACAGCAATGGGAACTGGTACTACTGCCAGCGGCAACGTATCAATTGCGACGGGAACAATAACTGTTGCCAGCGGCCTTAGCAGCATGGCAACAGGTTATTTTACAACCGCTAGTGGTGACAACTCTACTTCTATGGGAAGCTATGTAAGCACTAATTCAAAAACAGGATCATTCAACATTGGTGATAACAGCACTACTACTGCTACAGAAAACGATGCCGATAACCAAATGATGATGCGCTTTGCAGGTGGTTACAAACTGTACACCAATAACACAGCAACAGAGGGCATCAAATTTGAAAGCAATGGTGTTGCAACCTACATAAACAATGTATCGGGCCTGTACAACAACCGCAGCCTTACAGACAAAGGATATGTGGACAGCCTTGCCGGAATCGGCGCATCAAAATGGACAGCATCGGGCTCAAACATATACAACAGCAATTCCGGTAATGTAGGTTTTGGCACTACTACACCTACCGCCCGCCTGCATGTAGCAGACAGCAATGTACTATTTGCAGCAAGCGGCGATGTACCCACTACACCGGGCAATCCGGCTGTAAGCGGAGCTGGAAGGCGTATGATGTGGTATGCCGACAAAGCAGCATTTAGGGCAGGGTATGTCGATGACATACAATGGGATTCGGACAGTACTGGTAGTTATTCAACTGCTACAGGCCACAAAACCATGGCCAATGGCTACGCTGCTGTTGCTATGGGTTTCAACTCAATTGCTAGGGGTAGCGTTGCTATCGCGATGGGTTCGAGTGCTATCGCAAGCGGTGACGCAGCTACGGCGTTTGGCCAAAGCACAACTGCCAGTGGTAATGTTGCTACAGCTTTGGGCAATGGCACCACAGCCAGCGGAAATAATTCAACATCGATGGGTGCCAGCACTATCGCCAGCGGAAACAATTCACTTGCAGTTGGCTTCCAAACTACTGCTTCCAACAATAACTCTGTTGCGCTTGGTTATGAAACAATTGCATCTGGCTCAATTTCAGCCGCAATGGGTACGGGAACTACTGCCAGCGGTGCTGCATCTTTAGCAACTGGCACAGTTACCACAGCAAGCGGATTAAGCAGCACAGCAATGGGCAACTACACTACCGCCAGTGGCAACTACTCTACCGCTTTGGGAAATTATGTCAGCACGGACAGTAAAACTGGCTCCTTTGCTATCGGCGACATGAGTTCCTCAGAAACAGTTCTTAATGTTATTGAGAACAATCAAATGATGATGCGATTTGCGAATGGCTACAAACTCTATAGCAATAGCTCTGCAACAGTAGGTGTAGAAGTGGCAGCAGGTGGCAATAGCTGGAGCACAATATCAGACCGTCGTAAAAAAGAAAATTTCTCACCAGTCAACGGCGAAGAGTTCCTGAAGAAAATAGCAAAATTTAACCTCACCAGTTGGAACTACAAGGGTCAGGATTCTAAAACATTCCGTCATTATGGCCCTATGGCGCAGGATTTTTATGCAGCCTTTGGCAAGGACAGTTATGGAACTGTGGGCAACGATACCACCATCAACCAGGCTGATATGGAGGGCGTGAGTTTTGTAGCTATACAGGCGCTGGAACGTAGAACACAAGAACAGACAGCAGAAATAGAAGCACTTAAAAAAGAAAATGCAATGCTGAAATCGCAAACTATTGCTGAGCTGACTGAAAGGCTACAAGCAGTAGAGGCATCATTGAACAATATCAAAGGAGTATCAAAAAAATAATTTTTATAATTCCCGCACAACTTCAAAAATAACGTGTCATGAAAAAAATAATTGCTTTCATCGTTTGCATATTCACAACTCTGATAGTAGATGCACAAGTTACCCTGTTAATTGACAATGGAGCACATTTTCTGGTCATAGGGTCTGCAAATGTTGTTATGGATACTGGCAGTTATATAAATAATGGCAGTTATATAGATAGTTCAGGTATTTTCAAGGCAACAGGTGGCATAGCGTTTAGTGGAACTGGTACTTCGCGTTTAAATAATTTTATTGTTAATAATTCCCAAACAACAAATGTAAATACCACATTATCAGTTTACAATACTGCCACACTTACTTCAGGGTATTTAAATGCAAATAATAGTCTTTACATACGTTCAGACAACAATGATGTAGCTAATATGGTGGTAACGGGTGTCCTCAATAATACAGTTAAGGGTATTATTGCAAGAGCAAGTGTTACGTCCAGTTCTGGTTGTGCACCATTCTCATCCAACTTGTCACTCAATATTTCTGGTTCGGCAATGGTGTACGATTGGCAATCATCGGAAGATAGTTTATCTTGGGCTAATATAATTGGTGCAACAGGTGCTACATATACTGCTACTGTTACTGCTACTAAATATTATCGTTGTAGGCTTACCACAAATAATAGCTCTTACGGTCAGTTTACCCCAGGTGTAAAAATATCACTCTTGGGTGTTCCTCCTGTATCAGGTACACTTAGTGGTGTTAGTCAGGTGTGTGTGGGTAGTGCCATCACCATCACCCCATCCTTATCTGGCGGCGCTTGGTCCAGCAGCAATAGCTCAAAGGCATCTGTATCTTCATCTGGCGTCGTTACCGGTGTATCCGCGGGTAGTGCTGTTATCAGCTATACTGTTACTAATAGTTGTGGTACAGCAATCGCTATGCACACTGTTACAGTTAATCCTGCAATTACTCTAGGTGCTATTGGCGGTTCATCATCAACCTGTGCTGGTAGCAATATCACGCTCACCAACTCCACTGCTGGTGGTATCTGGAGCAGTACCCATACCAGTATAGCCACCGTTAGTAGCACAGGTATTCTGTCTGGTATAATGGCTGGCACTACTACTATTAGCTATACAGTAACCAATGGATGCGGAACACTTGCTGCTACACGAGTAGTAACAGTAATAGCGCTTCCTGATGCTGGCACCATATCAGGTGCAACTGCTGTTTGTCGCACCACTACTACTACTCTGAGCAGCACAGCAGCGGGCGGTACATGGAGCAGCAGCTATGCAGCTGGTGCTTCGGTTAATACAAGCACTGGTCTGGTTACTGGTCTGGCAGCAGGTTCATTTGCTATCAGCTACAGAATGGTCAATAGTTGCGGAACATCAACTGCTACTTTCCCTATTACTGTACTAAATGCACCATCACTGGGCGCTATATCTGGTACAGCTACAGTGTGTGCATCAGTTACTACTACCCTTGCCAATACTACCGCCGGTGGCACATGGAGCAGCACCAACACAAGCGTTGCTACTATAGCTCATGCTACTATAGGCGTAGTAACAGGTGTAGCCGGAGGTACTACTACTATCAGCTACAACGTTACCAACATTTGCGGCAGTGCTACTGCTACCAGAGTGGTGACGGTTAATGCACTTCCTGTAGCAGCAGTTATAACAGGTACAGCTACACTATCGGCAGGTACTACTATTACCCTTACCGCAACCCCTGCAGCCGGCACATGGTTGTCTGGTAGCGGTGCTATAGCCTCCGTTAATGCTTCTGGTGTAGTAACCGGCGTAAGCGCAGGTATAGCCACTATCAGCTACAACAGGTCTAACACTTGTGGTATTGCTACTGCTACTGTAGCCGTAACTGTAACTGCTGCTACTACGCCTATCGCAGGTACTCGCGTAGTATGTCAGGGCGCAACTACAAACCTTACTAATGCAACAGCTGGCGGTACATGGAGTACTGCTGATGGTGCAATAGCAACAGTAGGCGCTACAGGTGTGGTATCCGGCGTAGCCACAGGTACCACTACTGTTACTTATACATTCAGTGGTGGTGGCTATGTTACCGCTACAGTAACTGTAAATGCAGTTCCTGCAGCCTACACAGGCAGTGGCATACTATGTATAGGTTCTCAGCTCAATCTGGGTAGCAGTATATCGGGTTGTACATGGACCAGTCTTACCCCTGCAAGGGCTTCAGTGGCATCAGCAACTGGAGTTGTAACCGGTGTTGCACTTGGCACAGTAAATATATCTTATGTCAATGCAGCAAGTTGTCGTACTATTACCCAGCTTACAGTGAATGCTGGTTTGGCTGCAACAACGGGTGTTTCCAGCCCATGTACGGGTAGTACTATCACACTGAGCAATGCTACCTCTGGTGGTACATGGAGCAGTAGCAATACTGCACGCGCTACTATCGATGCAGCAACTGGTCTACTGGCTGCAATAAGTGGAGGAACAGTAACCATCAGCTACACTATAAGTGCTGGTTGTGTAAGAACCACAACAGTAACTGTAGGTACACCTACTCCTATCACTGGTAACCCTAATGTATGCTTGGGGCAAACTAGCTACATGTCAAGCACTGGTGGTACATGGAGTGGTAGCAACAACCCAGCAGTAGCCTCTTTAGCAGCCAGTGGGTTTGTAACAGGTGTGAGTGAGGGTACTGCGGTTATTACTTACCGTTCTATTGCAAATGCTACTTGTTTTGTTACACAGACTGTTACGGTTAATCCATTACCATCGATAATAGTCCCAGTTTCATTGTGCCCAACAGAAACAGCCACACTTACCAGCTCACCAGCTGGTGGTACCTGGACCAGCACCTTTCCACTTAAAGCATCGGTAAATCCTGCTTCGGGTTTAGTGACAGCTATTATTCTGAATTCAACCGCTGCTAGTGTGGTCAACATAGTATATACCTTGCCTACTACATGTAGCAGAACAGCTGTAGTAACGGTGAATCAAGTGCCAGCACCAATAGGTGGTGGTGTAAGAAACATCTGTGTAGCCGCTAACACAGCCCTTACCAACAGTACTAGTGGTGGTACATGGAGCAGCGCTAGTCCATCTTTAGCAACAGTAACCGCTGGCGGTGTAGTAACTGGTGCATCAGCAGGTTTGGCTACTATCAGCTACTCTAACGCCGTGGGCTGCGCTTCTACAGCAGAGGTGACAGTAAATGGTATTCCTGGCGCAAACAGTGGTACAGCAAGCTTGTGCAGAACAGCTACAACAACCCTGAGCAACGCAGCTGGTGCAGGTACATGGAGCAGTAGCAATTCATCTACCGCTAGTGTAGGCATGAGTACAGGCGTGGTAACTGGTACCAATGTGGGTACTGCAAATATTACCTACAGCAGAGCTGCGGGTTGTATAAGCGTAACAGTGGTAACTGTAAACTCATGTGCTCGCCCAGGTATGACTGAAGGGACTTATGGCGACAATAGTGTGTTCACGGTATCTCCTAACCCTACTACTGGAGCTATCAACTTAACAACTTCGGGATCAGGTAAAGTAGTGATCTACACAATAGACGGCAAGCAGCTACAGCAGTACGAAGCGAAAGCGGGTACTACTGGTATCACATTGCCATCGGGTCTTGCAAATGGTGTGTACATGCTGCGCTTTAATGGGGCAAATGGCAGCAAAAGAATGGTAAGACTGGTATATCAGCAGTAGAGAGGCAAGAATAGAATACGACAGATTACATGTCTGGTCGTTTTGCTACCTTATAAATGTCCAACCAAATCATTCAATATTTGGTTGGACATTTCCCCTTTCGATCCTAGCACCAGAAAGGAAATCTGTATAATCTGTTTTCAGGATCTTAGTTGTATTAAGGTAGTCAACTTCTAGTCTTAAATGAGTAATGCATCTGCTGCGTTAATGTGCACAATGAGTAGATGAGCCCACTTCAGGTTTTAGGCATTTAGTAAGAGAATTTTAGTTTCAAAATTTCGAACGTTTCATAGGTTTTCACCACAAAAGATCTTATTTGGCAGTTTCACATTTTACCCTACCTATACTTTTTGCTATTCAGCGATACTAATATGCTCTTTTCTGTGATAGTTGTTGATTGGTGTAAAAACAGTAAAACTACCAATATAATAGTATACATTGCGTGGAGTATACCCCACTATGACATCGGAACAAAGGATAAACAACAAGATAGAAGAGATAATACCATATTTAGAAAAGTTGCCTGCTGTAGTTACAGTTCATAACATACATACTTGGTACTTACTGCACATGAATATTCATGGTTTGAAGCATTTGGGTGTATCATTGCCAGAATTGCTCGACATGGGTAATGACTACTACCGGCGCTATTTCAATCCTGAGGAGTCGAAATATTATGTACCCAAAATATTGGGTATGCTAGAAAGAAATAATAATGGCGAAATGATTTCGTATTTCCAGCAGGTACGGTCATCTGAAAATGCCGAATATAAAATGTGGTTAAGTTCTACTAAAGTTTATATGCTGGGAGATGACGGTAAACCACTTCTTACCTTAACAGTTTCTATACCGGTAGATTCGGAGCACAACATCTCATCAAAGGTTGACAGGCTTCTGGAAGAGAATAACTACCTGCACATCAATAAAAATTCTTTTGCTGCACTTACCCATCGTGAAAAAGTAATTCTTTGCATGATGGCTCAAGATAAAACGAGTCTTGAAATGGCAGCCAAATTATTCATTTCTGAAGATACAGTGAAAACTCACCGTCGCAACATAAAGAAGAAAATTAATGCTAATAATCACTACGATGTAATGAAGTTTGCACAAGCATTTGACATACTTTAAAGGCACTGTTATAAAAATACCCACTAGTGGGTATTGTGGTAAAAGGTAAGGCGGTATACTTTCACAGCGAAATTATAATGCTTAATATTTTAATGCATTATAGCTCTTTGATCAGTCTGCCATCCTTATAAGACGGGAACCACCTGAATAATACCTAAACACCATTTTATGAAAATGAAGACGAATACCCGGACCCGCATGAATTCGGGACATTTCAATTATCTGAAGACTGCAATTTGCACATTATTGGTCGGTGGCATATTGTTGATGAGTAGCGGCGCCTTTGCGAAGTGGCCTTTCCCCGACAACAGAGTAGCGGTATCTAAGCCCGTTATTAACAATCTAAAACCTGGAATAACCCGACCAGCCACTACACATCTACCCGAAAAACAAGACATAAATGCAGGGAAAAGCCTCTCTTTTATTGAAAATAAGGGACAAGTAACTGACCAGCACAGTATGCCCAGGCATGATATTCAATACAGTTTGGCAGCAGCTAGCGGGCTCAATATCTTCATAGGTAATGGAGCCATTCATTACCAGTTCAGCAAGTGTGATAATCCTGAGCTTCTGGAGCGCAATGAAGACCCCAAATCTAAATTCAACAACTTAGCAACTGACGGGCAGTTGCCAACTTCTGAAAAAATCACTTACTCTATGTACCGTATGGATGTAGAGCTCATAGGTGCAAACAAAAACGCCCACATAGTAACCGAAGAAAAAACCGGTTATTACGAAAACTACTTTACTCCTAGCGCTGGAGAAAATGGTGCTATCGCTCATGCTTTCAACAGGATAATGTATAAGAATGTGTACCCCAATATAGATTGGGTACTATATACAAGTACCGGGCAATTGAAGCACGAATTTGTAGTGCATAAAGGAGGCCGTGTAAGCGATATAAAGCTGAAGTACGGCGGAGCCAACAGCCTGAAACTAGATAATAAAGGTGTACTTACCGCAAGCACACCACAAGGCAATATTACAGAGCAAGCACCCTACACCTACCAGAAGGATGGCAAGAAAGTAGTCAGTTCTTTTAAATTGAATGGCGATGTGCTGAGCTATGAAACAGGATATTACATTGGGGAATTGGTAATAGATCCAAGTTTGGCATGGGCTACCTATTATGGGGGTGATGTAAGTGGAGGTAACGATATTGCAAATGATGTAGCCGCAGACAATGAAGGAAACGTATATGTAGCTGGATATACGCATAGTACTTCTTCTATCGCTACTGTAGGTGCACATAACGAAACCTATGGTGGTGGTGGCAATCACGATGCATACTTAGTGAAGTTTAATAGTGTTGGGACTCGTTCGTGGGCCACTTATTATGGCGGAAGTGAAGGCGATCAGGCCCAGTCTGTGGCGGTAGACAGTGTAGGAAATATATACATGGCGGGACACTCAGCTAGTACTTCTGGTATAGCTACTTCTGGTGCACACGATGGAACTAATGGTGCAGGTAATGATGCGTTTTTAGTAAAATTCAATGGCGCTGGCGTTCGACAGTGGGCTACTTATTATGGTGGAAGTGGCAATGAGATCGGGCCTTCGGTGGCGACAGATGGTGGTGGCAGTGTATATATTGCAGGACAAACGAACAGCACTGCTGACATTGCTACAATAGGGGCTCATGATATCACCCGAGGCGGTCTTTATGATGCGTATTTGGTTAAATTCAACAATTCTGGCACACGTCAGTGGGCTACTTACTATGGTGGAGAAGGTGTAGATCGAGGATATTCCATAGCAGTAGATGGTACTGGTAATGTAATAATGACGGGTGTTACTGCTAGTACAGCTGATATTGCTACTGTTGCAGCTCATGACATTACACTTGGAGGAACTGAAGATGCTTTTCTAGTAAAGTTTAATGGATCAGGTGTCCGTCAATGGGCAACATATTATGGTGGAAGTTCTATTGAGTATGGTGTTAATTTAGCTAGTGACAGCTCTGGTAATTTGTTTTTGACAGGATATACACAAAGCAGCACGGACATAGCCACTACTTCATCGCACGATGAAACCTTGGGTGGTACACAGGATGCCTTCTTAGTAAAATTTAATAATGCCGGTGACCGCCAATGGGCTACTTATTACGGTGGAAGCAATACTGAAACTGGTTATTCTGTAGTAACCGATAGGGACGGCGCTGCATGGTTGTTTGGAACCACTAATAGTTCTACAAATATTGCTACAACAGGTGCTCATGACACAACTTTAGGTGGTGGAAATGATGCTTTCTTAGCAAAATTTGATAATACCGGTTTCCGTCAATGGGCTACCTATTATGGTGGAAGTGGTAGCGAAACCGGCAACTCTGTGACTACCGACCAAACCGGAAAGGTTTGGATTGTGGGGTTTACACTTAGTGCCACTGACATAGCCACATCAGGTGCTCACGATGAAACCCTTGGCGGTCAAGATGCATTCATAGCAAAATTCATTGCGGATCCTGCACCAGCATCAATAACAGGTACATTCTCAGTTTGCGTAGTAGCAACCACAACCTTAGCTAACACCACCACTGGAGGTACATGGAGCTCCGCATCACCATCAATTGCTACAATAGGCAGTACAGGGATAGTAACTGGTGTAGCTGCGGGTACTGCGGTAATATCTTATACTACAGGAGGTGGCACAGTTACTACTATTATCACCGTTAATCCCCTGCCTACGGCAGGTACCATAACCGGCGCATCTTCTGTCAATGCGGGTTCTTCAATAACACTCTCAAATACTGCAACCGGAGGTATATGGTCATCATCCAATACTTCGATTGCTACTGTGGGTAGTACAGGTATAGTAATAGCAATTTCTGCTGGTATTGTAACAATTTCTTACACTGTAAGCACAGATTGCGGCTCTGTAAACTCTACAAAAACAATTACTGTCAATTCCGCAGGCGCTATCTCTTGCGATTCATGGGATGCTGTTGGTATTGCTGGCTTCTCAGCAGGTCATGCCACGGGGACATCTTTGGCCATAGACACTGGAGGAACACCATATGTGACTTACGGTGATCAAGTCAATGGAACCAAAGCTACTGTGATGAAGTATAATGGTAGCAACTGGGTGACAGTTGGCATTGCTGGGTTCTCCGCTGGTGAGGCTGGTTTCAGCAATATCGCCATAGACAATAGCGGAACACCTTATGTGGTCTACAAGGACTTTGCCAATGGCGAAAAAGCTACTGTTATGAAATTTAGCGGTAGTGCTTGGGTGGCAGTCGGTGGCGCGGGTTTCTCCGCGGGCAGTGTTGAATACACGTCCATTGCCATAGACGA
Organism: uncultured Flavipsychrobacter sp.; assembly: GCA_964601855.1. GTDB lineage: Bacteria > Bacteroidota > Bacteroidia > Chitinophagales > Chitinophagaceae > Nemorincola. The sequence continues at coordinate 23,141 of CAZRPA010000020.1, forward strand.
CAGCGGAACACCTTATGTAGCTTTTCGGGACAATGCCAATAGTAATAAAGCTACAGTGATGAAGTATAATGGAAGCAATTGGGTAGCAGTAGGCAGTGCAGGGTTCTCGGCAGGTTTAGTTGGCTTCACCACCATTGCCATAGCAGGCAGTGGAATACCTTATCTTGCTTACAGAGACTACGTTAATAGCTCAAAAGCCACCGTTATGACGTATAACGGGAGCAACTGGGTAGCGGTAGGCAGCGCTGGCTTCTCAGCAGGTGTGGCACAATGGACCTCGCTTGCTGTAGACGGTGGCGGAACGCCCCATCTGGCCTACAGGGATGATGCCAATAGTTCCAAAGCGACCGTAATGAAATACAATGGCAGTAATTGGGTAACAGTGGGTGGCGCAGGTTTCTCCGCAGGCGGAATTACCTTTACTTCCCTGGCCATAGATGGTAGCGGAACCCCATACGTAGCTTACACCGATGATGCCAATAGCATCAAAGCCACCGTTATGAAATACAACGGCAGTAATTGGGTAGCTCTTGGCAACCCCGGTTTCACTGCAGGAAGTGCTCAATACACATCACTTGCAATAGATGGTAGCGGAACGCCGTATCTGGCTTACCGCAATGGAGCTAATAGCCACAAAGCCACCGTGATGAAATTAGCATCATTTACCCTTTCCGCAACCACCGGCACACTCACCCTCTGCGAAGTAGCAACCACTACACTAACCAACAGTACAACTGGAGGCTCTTGGAGTAGCAGCAATACTGCCATTGCAACAGTTGGTAGTACTGGTGTTGTTACGGGTGTGACAGCCGGAACTGTGGTCATTTCATATACTGTGGGGAGTTGTAATACCACTGTTGTGGTTACCGTAAATCCATTGCCAAATGCCGGTACAATAACTGGCGCATCCTCAGTATGTGCAGGTTCAAACATTACACTTGGCAATGCAACTTCAGGTGGTGTGTGGGGCTCTAGTGCCATTGGTATTGCAACTGTGGGTTCTACAGGAATAGCCACTGGTGTCGCGTCAGGTACTGCTATTATCTCGTATACGGTTACCAACAGCTGTGGCAGCGTATCAGCTACCAAAATAATAACTGTAAATCCATTACCCAATGCCGGCACAATAACAGGTCTATCCTCTGTAAACGCAGGTTCAACCATTACCCTCTCTAATGCAACAACCGGAGGTACATGGTCATCGTCAAATGCATCAGTAGCTACAGTGGGTACTGGCGGTGTGGTAACTGGTATTGTGGCGGGTACGGCTACGATTTCTTATACCTTGAGTAATGCGTGTGGAAGTGCGTCTGCTAACAGAGTTATTACTGTTTCATCTCCATTTGCGATACCACCGTCAGTAACTTCCGTGTCCCCAAACCCTGCCAATCCAGGTACAACAGTAACTATAACTGGTAGCAACTTCAACACTACTCCAGCCAACAATATCGTTTACTTCGGGGCTACCAGAGCTACTGTAACAGGCGCCAGTACTTCCTCATTATTGGTGCAGGTACCCATTGGGGCCACCCATGCACCTGTGTCTGTTTTCAATACTACTAATTGGCTTACAGGGTTTTCCCCCCGTTCATTTTTGCCTACTTATGATAATAGTGCTTATACGGGAGGAGGTATTGGCTTTCAACCAAAAGTGAATTTCGTTTCTGATTCGGGCGCTAGTAGTGTTGAACTTGCTGATATTGATGGAGATGGGAAGTCAGATATGGTTGTTTGTAATACTTCTGTAAGTACAATTTCTGTTTTCAGAAATATAAGCACTGTAGGTTCAATAACCTCTGGTAGTTTTTCTTCCGGATTCTCGTTTGCGGTTGGTGATGATCCGAGTTCAATTGCAGTCGGAGATATTGACGGAGATGCCAAACCAGATATAGTTGTATGCAATCTAACCAATTCGCAGATAACAGTACTCCGAAATACATCGTCAGTTGGCTCAGTCAATTCTAGCTCTTTTTCCACACCAGTCATTTTTGCAACGGGAAACGGACCGCATGATGTGAATATAAAGGATATGGATATGGATGGTAAACCAGATATTATAGTGGCTAATTCATGGAGCAACTCTATATCTGTTCTTCGAAACGTAGGAACTCCGGGTATTTTAACAATTTCATCTTTCTCTCCAGCAGTCAACTTTTCTGTCGGTGATTTTCCAATTTCGTTGATTACTACCGACATTGATGGAGATGGAAAACCTGAAATATTATGTGCAAATTCAAATGGCATTTCTATTTCAGTTTTACGTAATGTAACAGAGCCAGGTTCAATTACAACATCGTCCTTTACGTCAAGGGTCAATTTCACAACAAGAACATATAATAATATGATAAAAGTAGGTGATTTGAATGGAGATGGGAAAGAAGATGTTATTGTTGGAGACAATGGAAGTGGTTTTTCCATATTCAGGAATGCGGCGACTGTTGGAGATATATCTGCCAGTTCGTTTGCAGCTAGGGTAGATATTTCTTCCACTCTCAATGGCCAAACATCCATTTCGGATATCGATGGAGACGGCAAACCAGATGTAGTTTTGTCAGGATCTCCTTTCTCTGGACCTGGAGGCGTGTATATTTTTCGGAACAACTCCGTAGCAGGTGCACTTACCGCATCTTCTTTTTCTTCAGTTACATTTATACCTGTCGTGACAAATTCTCGTTTGAAAGCTGCCGGTGATCTTGATGGAGATGGTAAACCAGATTTGGTATTGACAATGATGTCAAATGATAGGGATGTGATGGTCTTAAGAAATAATCCAATGACTGGGGTGGTAGGTAGTTCTTCGATTTGTATAGGTGGTACAACCATACTTACCAATCCTACTTCCGGCGGAACATGGAGCAGTAATAATGGAGCAGTTGCCACTGTCGGTTCATCGACTGGAATAGTTACCGGAATGGCCGCCGGAACTGCAAGAATTTCATATAGTCTGTCAGGAAGTTCTGCTACTCTGGTGGTTACTGTTATTGGAGCTACGACTGGCTCTATCACTGGAACTGCGGCTGTTTGTGTCGGCAACAATAGAACGTTGAACAATTCGACAGGCGGAGGAACATGGAGTAGCAGTAATCCTTCGGTGGCAACGATTACACCATCTGGAGTTGTAACCGGTTTAGTGTCAGGAACTACAACTATTAGTTATACGGTTACAGAAGCAATTTGTAGTACCAGTTACAGTGCAACCCGCATATTTACAGTTAATCCATTGCCTAACGCAGGAACTCTTTCTGGCCCGGCCAATTTATGTATCGGCAGTTCAATAACACTAACCACTACTGGTACTGGGGGTACTTGGTCTAGTGACGGTTCGTATTATGCTACAGTCAGCGCTGCTGGGGTGGTTACTGGAGTCAATATGGGTACAGCTACCATCCGCTACACAGCAACTAATAGTTGCGGTACTGTACATGCTATCAAGTCTGTAACTGTTGACGGTGTGCCACCAGGTACACTTTCAGGTCCCAATAACATTGATGTGGGCAGCTCTACCACATTCACACCTACAGTTACAGGCGGCACATGGACATCATCAAACACTTCTGTAGCTACTGTTGACAGTACTGGGGCAATCACAGGCATCAACAATGGGACAACAATCATTACCTATTCAATAACCAACACATGCGGAAGCGGAACAGTTACCAAGTCTTTGTCTGTATTAAGTGTTATATCATCTCCCTGTGCTCAATGGACTGCAATCAGCAAAGGTCCGGGATTGTCTGACCAAGGAGGTGGCACTAATACAGTAATTGCTATGGATAGCAGCGGGGTGCCATATATTATGTATTTTAGTGACAAGATATACTTGAAGAAATATAATGGAAATGAGTTTGTTTCAATTGGTGGCCCTTTCGAATCAATGGGATATCCTGCCAATGCTGATATGACTATAAGTAATTCTGGTATTCCCTATATTTCTTTTACCGATGATCTAAATGATTACAAAGTATCTGTTATAAAATTTAATGGTATATCTTGGGAACATGTGGGTAGTCCTGGCATATCAACCGGTTCTGCATTCCAATCTGCTATTACAACCGATGGTACTGGTTTACCATGTATATCTTACCCCGACGATGCAAATGGTGGAAAGGCAACAGTAATGAAATTTAATGGTGAAACATGGATTCCTGTAGGTGCTGAAGGTTTTTCGGCCGGGTCTGTTTATTACACTTCTCTTGTTGCAGACAGCAGTGGAAATTTGTATATAGCTTACGCCGATTATGACAGCGGATATGTGGTAAAGAAATTTGATGGTAGTATTTGGCAAACTATAAGCAGTTCAGATTTTACTAGTGTAAATCCAGTTGGTATCCGTTCACTTGCTCTGGATAATAATGGTGCACCAAATGTGCTATTCTACAATGGCTCTGGCATGTCTGTTATGAAGTACCATGATGACACATGGGAGTCAGTAGGTGGATCTGATTTTTATACTGGATATGCAGATAAGGCTTCGATTTCAATAGGTAATAATGGCGTACCATTCGTTGTTTTTCAGCCAATGGGTTCTGGGTTTTTGAATGTAATGAAATACACATCTGGCTCATGGATGGCAGTAGGTGGCGATGTTACAC
>CAZRPA010000020.1:27742-39345 GCA_964601855.1 uncultured Flavipsychrobacter sp.
ACTATCTGGTACGGAAACTCCATCTATAGGCATTGATAATGATGGCATACCTTATGTGGTGAGTAGAGAACACCGTTTTTCTGATCAGGTTATTGTTAGAAAGTTTGTTGACAGCAACTGGATTATTGTGCCTGGTAATCAACATTTTGGTGTAGGAAGTGTTTATAATTATTCTATGGCAATTGATTCTTCAAATACACAATATGTGGCATACATAGATAACGGGGTTCCTGTTTTTATGGATGAGCCAAAAGGGCTGGTAATTAAGTACAATGGTACTACTTGGGACACTCTGGGAAGTATGAATTTCGGAATAGATTTTTCATTGGGTTATGGAGGGGGATATACTGGAACTCCTATGCAAATAGGAGTTGAAAGTAACGGTACACCTTATTTGGCTTATATAGATGCTCTAGCCGATAACAAAGCCACAGTTTTAAAATTTAATGGCACAGTTTGGGAAGTGTTAGGGAGTGCTGGATTTACAGCAGGGCATCCTGCGGAGATGTCATTTGAAATTGATAAAAACGGCATTCCATATTTAGCATATACTGACAATGATAACTCACAAAAAGTTACAGTAGAAAAGTACAATGGATCAGATTGGGTAACAGTCGGTACAAGTGGATTCACTTCTTCTTATGTTAGTACAATGACAATGACTATTGACAGTGCTGGTTCACCGCTTGTTGCTTTTAATGACAACGATTATAGTGGAAACGCTACCGTTATGAAATATGATGGAGCCACATGGAATGTTTTAGGTGTTCCTGGGTTTTCTTCAGGTTATGTTTACGGCATTCAGGCATTCATACAAATAAAGACAAATAATGGCACGCCGTATGTTGTTTATCCCGATGGAGCGTACGATGGAAGAGTTTCTGTAAAGAAATTCAATGGATCTGCATGGGAAAGCGTTGGACTTGAGGGATTTTCTATTACTGAAACACCTCATCCGTGTATCGCATTTGATAACACGGGGTATCCGATAGTCAGTTATGGTACATATAGCTGGCCTCAGTATTCCACAGTTAAAAAATTTAATGGTACAGATTGGGTTACGATTGATATGGGAGGTGTAAAAATTCAAAGTAATTCCTTACTCACAGGAAGTGATGGAATACCTTATGTCATTGGTATGGGGCAAACTTACAACAATAATCCTTTGTTAGTAAAGTACGACAATGCTCAAGCACCGATCACAGGCACCCTCGCCCTCTGCGCTGCAGCCACCACCACGCTCTCCAATACTACTGCTGGTGGCACATGGAGTAGCAGCAATACTTCAGTAGCTACGGTTAATAGCTCAGGTGTAGTATCAGGTATATCGGCTGGTACCGCAGTTATTAGCTACAACCTTGGAGAATGTAATACCACAGTTGTAGTTACAGTTAACGCACTCCCCAATGCAGGTACCATTACTGGCTCAACATCAGTTTGTGTAGCAGGCAGCATAACCTTAAGCAATACTACAACAGGCGGCACTTGGTCTTCATCAAATACTTCAGTAGCTACTGTAGGTAGCACAGGTTTAGTTGCTGGAGTAGCCTCAGGCACTTCAACAATAAGCTACTCAGTCACAAATGGTTGCGGCGCATTATCAGCAACTAAAATAATAACAGTAAATACCACACCTTCTGCAGGCACGATCACTGGTGCATCAGTAGTGTGTGCTGGTAGCACAATTACTCTAGTTAATCTTGCCATGGGGGGCTCTTGGACATCTTCTGCCACTGGTGTAGCTACTGTCAGTTCGTCGGGTATTGTAACTGGTATTGCACTAGGCACAGCAGTTATTAGTTATACAGTAGGCAATGAATGTGGTAATGCATCATCTTTAAGAATTGTAAGTGTCAACCCATTACCCAATGCTGGCACTATAACCGGCGCATCGTCAGTAAATGCCGGTGCTACCATTACATTGAGCAATGCTACTGCAGGCGGCACATGGTCGTCATCAAATTCAGATGTGGCAACTGTGAACAGTTCAGGCGAGGTAAGTGGTATTGCTGCTGGTACGGTGACTATATCGTATACAGTCACAAACAGTTGCGGCAGTGCTGTAGCTACCAAGATTGTAACTGTCAATTCTGTTTTAGAAACAGTTATCACGGGCACATTAACCGTATGTCAGGGCAGCACCACTACCCTCAGCAATGCTACCAGCGGTGGCAGCTGGGGCAGCAGCAATACTACTGTAGCTGCAATAGGTAGCACAGGTATTGTATCGGGCATATCGGCTGGTACTTCCGTTATTAGTTATACTATTTCTGGCACTACAGTCACTGCTGTCGTTACTGTCAATCCGTTGCCTAATGCTGGTACTATCACTGGTTCTTCTACAGTTTGTACTGGTACTACATTAACATTGTCTAATAGCACTACAGGTGGCACATGGAGCAGCAGCAGCGATAATGCTACTGTGAGCAGCACTGGTGTGGTTACTGGTGTTGCCGTTGGTTCTGCTACTATCAGTTATTCTGTTACTAATGAATGTGGTGCTTCAGTAGCTACTAAAGATATCACCGTGCTGTCTACACCAGATGCTGGTACTATTACTGGTACAGCTTCATTGTGTGTAGGCACTACTACTACTTTGTCTAACGCTACTACTGGTGGTACATGGAGCAGTGGTTATGCAGCAGCAGCTACAGTAGATGCCTCTGGCCTAGTAACTGGTGTAGGTGCTGGTAATGCTACCATCAGCTACCGTATGACTAACTTCTGTGGTACTACTTATGCTACACAGGTGGTAACGGTTAGTCCTTTGCCTAATGCAGGTACTATAGGTGGTCTTTCTGCTGTGTGCGAAGGCAATACTATTACGATGCCTTTCATCTCTGCTGCTGGTTCTTGGAGCAGTTCTAACCCTTCTGCAGCTACTATCGACAACAGTACACGTATTGTTACTGGTGTTGCAGCAGGTAGTACTATTATCAGCTTTACAGTAACTAATAGTTGCGGTACTGCTACTTCTACTAAGGTTATCACTGTCAATCCAGATCCTGTTGCTGGTTCACTTTCTGGTGCTTCGGTGCTTTGTGTAGGTACTACTACTACCATAACACCGTCAATAAGTGGTGGTACATGGGTGAGCAGCAATCCTACTTTTGCTACTGTTAATACTTCAGGTGAGGTAACAGGTGTGGCTGCTGGTAGCATCACTATCAGTTATTTCATCACTAATGGTTGTGGCCTTGCTTCTGCTACCCACGCCCTTACCATCAGCCCAGCAGTGGGTGTAGGTACTATAGGTGGTAGTTCATCTGTATGTGCAGGCAGCACTATTGCTCTTACCAATACTACTACTGGCGGTACTTGGAGCAGCACAAATACTGGTGCGGCTACTATAGGTACTACAGGTGTACTTACCGGTGTAGCCGAAGGCACTACTACTATCAGTTATGTAGTTACTAATAGTTGTGGTACAGCTACTGTTACTAAAGATATCACAGTTAATCCGCTGCCTGTAGCAGGCACCATCAGTGGTCCTTCTGCTATGTGTACGGGCACTGCTATCTCACTGAGCACCACCGGTACTGGTGGTTCATGGATAAGCGGTGTGCCAACATTTGCCTCTATCAGCAGCGATGGTGTTGTAACAGCATTTACAGCGGGTACAGTAACCATGACCTACAGAGTTATTAATGTCTGTGGTACAGCAAATGCTACTCACCCGGTTACTATCACTACTACTCCTACAGTGGGTACTATATCAGGTTCTTCATCTGTATGCGCAGGTAGCAATACCACTTTGTCTAATAGTACAGCAGGCGGCACATGGAGCAGTACAGCTTCCAGTGTAGCTACAGTGAGCAGCACCGGTGTTGTTACAGGTGTAGCGGCAGGATCTGCTACTATTAGTTATGTAATAACTGGTGGCTGTGGCAGCATTGCTGCTACAAGAGTGGTAACTGTATTGCCGCTGCCGGTAGCCGGTACTGTTTCTGGTGCCAACAGTCTGTGCATAGGAGCTACATCCGTATTTTCCAGTACCGAAAGCGGTGGTACGTGGAGCAGCAATTACCCCGCAGGTGCTTCGGTTAATTCAAGTACAGGCTTGGTAACCGGTGTAGCTGTAGGCTCTTTTATCATCAGCTACAGAATGACCAACAGTTGCGGAACAGTGTATGCGACTCGCACCGTTACAGTAAGCCCAGTACCCAATGCAGGTACTATAGGCGGAGCAAATCAAGTTTGTGTAGGTGCTACATCTACTATGCCTTTCATATCGGCAAGTGGTGTTTGGAGTAGTTCAAATCCATCTGTAGCAACCATCAATGCATCGAGAGTAGTGACGGGTATTGCTTTAGGCACAGTTACTATCAGTCATACTGTGACCACAGGATGTGGTGCTGCTGTGGCTACAAAAGTGATTACCGTTAATCCGTTGCCAGCAGCAGGGTCATTATCTGGTGCATCAGTGATTTGTGTGGGCAATACAGCTACCATCACACCATCAGTATCAGGTGGCACTTGGAGTAGCAATAACCCTACCAAGGCTTCTGTAAATACTGCTGGAGTGGTTACAGGCGTTGCTTCAGGAAATGCAGTTATCAGCTATTCTGTTACCAACAGTTGTGGTATAGCCAGCGCAACACGTGCAGTAACTGTTAATCCAGCAGTAACTGTTGCAGCCATAGGCGGTTCATCGTCATTGTGTGCTGGCAGTACCATTACCCTTACTAATACCACTACAGGCGGCACATGGAGCAGCACCAACACCAGTGTAGCTACGATAGGCACAACAGGTATAGTGACAGGTGTGGCAGCAGGAAACACTACTATCAGTTATGTCGTGAGTAATAGCTGCGGAACAAACACTGCTACAAGAACAATAACAGTTAACCCATTACCAACAGCTGGTTCTATAAGCGGTGCTACAGTAATGTGTATCAGCACAACAACTACACTCAGCACTACAGGTACAGGTGGGTCATGGATCAGTGGTTCAGTTGGGGTAGCCACTATCAACAGTAGTGGAATAGTAACAGCACTTGCAGAAGGCGCAGTACCTATAACCTATAGGGTAATAAATGGATGTGGTACTGCTAATGCTATTCATATTGTTACCGTTTCTGCACTACCAGCTATCGGCGCTACTATATCAGGTTCGCCATTGGCTTGTGTGGGCGCCACCAGCGATTACAGCAACCCTACTGGAGGTGGCGTAGGCGTATGGAGTAGTAGCGCCCCTGCAGTTGCAACCATAGTAAGCGGAACGGGTGTATTGACTGGAGTATCTGCAGGTATTGTAACTATCAGTTTTGTAAAAACTAATGGTTGTGGATCTTCTACTGCTACCAAATTGGTAACTGTAATGCCATTGCCTGTTGCAGGTACGATATCTGGTGCATCTCCGATATGTAGAACTACCACCTCCATGTTTAGCAGTACAGAACCTGGAGGTACATGGAGCAGCAATTACACAGCAGGTGCTAGCGTATCTGCATCAGGATTAGTAACGGGTGTAGCGAATGGTAGCTATATCATCAGCTACAGAATGACTAACTCATGTGGTACTGCTTTTGCTTCATTTCCTGTAACGGTAATATCTACACCTGACTTAAGCGCTATTTCTGGAACAGCTAGTTTTTGTGTTGCATCTACTACCACCCTCGGTAATACCATAGCAGGTGGTACGTGGACTAGCAGCAACACAGCCGTTGCTACCATTGCTACACCTACTGTAGGGGTAGTAACAGGTGTTGCTACAGGTACTTCAACTATCAGTTACACAGCTTCAAACACTTGTGGCACTTCACTAGTTAGCAGAGTGGTAACTGTGAATTCTTGTGCCCGTCCAGGTGTGACAGAGGGCACTGAAGGCGACAACAGCAATGTGTTTACCGTATCTCCAAACCCTACAAATGGTGCTATAAACCTGACAACTTCAGTATCAGGTAAAGTAGTTATCTACACAATAGATAGCAAAGAGCTGCAGCAGTATGAAGCTAAAGCGGGTACTACTGCTATTACTTTACCATCAGGAATAGCTAGCGGTGTGTACATGCTGCGCTTTACTAGTGCAGATGGTAGCAGTAAAATGGTGAGACTGATTTACCAACAGTAAGAGCGTAAATATTGGATACGGGGGTAATGGCTTAGCTGCTATTACCCCTATTTTTTTGTGGGATTGAAGTTTGCAAGTTTGTTGCCGGTTGTTTTATGTGTTTTGGTAGCCTCCGTCCAGTCCGCAAGAAGCCTTACAGAAATGTGAGGCTTTTTTGTTTTTAGATTTCTATAGGAACTTTTGGTACATCAAGCGGTTAATGTGTTCGTTTAGATGTTGGTAATTGAGAAATTCAAGATTTCTTATCACTTCTCAGAATTTATGCCTCTTCCAATCAACACTAATTTCAGAGCCTGATGCTAGCATTACAGATTGAGGTTTTATATTGTCTAGCACGCTAAAGTTGCTTCCGTAAAATGCTGAAAAGTTGAATTTTATATCATAGTCAACTACCGGATGTATTTGCCAGCTAGGGTGGTTTATTTTGTACTCTATACTTTGGCTTGCATCTGCTTTTGTATATCCATAATAATGATCGTAGATATACTCTTCTATACTGCCCTTTTGCATCGAAATCTCTTCGGTTAAGGCCTTTACCTTTATAGAATTCCAAATTTCATTAAACTTCAGTTGATAGGTTATTTCAAGCTCATGTTCATTTTTGGTCCAGTTATGTTTGGTAGGTACTGCTGTGTAGTGTTCCTTGTATAGTTTGTTGGCTACTTTTGCTACTATTTCATTAGGAACAGTTTCATTGACAAAAACAACACCTTTTCTCATCTCATTTTCTATCTTTCTCTTTACATAAAATCGCAAATTTATTTCTTCAAATGTTCCTAAAATAGGTATTGGAATATTGAAAATTGAAGTGTCTTTAAATAAAAAACCTACCAAACTCACATAGGTATTCCCTTCGTATGTATCTAAGGCTACACCTTTAGGTAAATAAGGAAGCAAAACAGCAGGGTCAACCGCATAATTTGCCATTATTATATTCTGCCATTTTGCCCTCAGAAATGTTGTTGCCATTGTTTTTTTGATAAAACTTACATTCACAAAGGTACCATAACGCTGAGGATGGGTACTGCTATTATTAATACAAGCCTATTGAAATTGATTATTAGTCACTAATTCTTGCAGTACTTTATTGGGTATCCACAACATCCTATATATTCGCCTCCATTCCCATCATGGTATCATTATGCACACATTATCACAATTGCGGTCAGGAGCATTACAGGGGGCTACATCGTTAAAGCTGAGTGAGGGACTGACAGTGTTCCCAGACGAGATTTTTCACCTTGCCGATACTCTGGAGGTGCTCGACCTCTCAGGCAATAGGCTGAGTGAGTTACCTCACGATTTTGGCAGATTATCGAAACTGAGGATTCTCTTTTGTTCAGACAATATCTTCACTGTGCTGCCAGAGGTGCTTGCCCACTGTAAGCAACTAGATATTGTGGGTTTTAAATCAAATAAAATTGCCACTGTGCCTGCTGCGGCAATAAACACCAATTTGCGCTGGCTGATTCTTACCAATAACCAAATAGCCGAGTTGCCTGATGCGATAGGGGAGTGCACCAGACTGCAAAAACTAATGCTGGCTGGTAATGAATTGCGTAGTTTACCAAGCACACTGCGCCACTGCAGCAATTTATCTTTGCTAAGAATTGCAGCCAACCGTCTTACATTGTTGCCAGAGTGGCTGCTGTATATGCCGCGGCTTTCTTGGTTGGCATTTTCAGGGAATAGTATTGGGATGTGCAGTAGTAGCGATGTGCTGGCGGTAATAGACTGGAACAGTATTAATACAAGTGCGGTGCTGGGCCAGGGGGCATCGGGTATCATATATAAAGCAGTGCTTACTACTGAGCAGAAAGAGGTAGCGGTGAAGGTCTTTAAAGGGGCAGTAACAAGCGATGGATTGCCGGAGGATGAGTTGCGGGCTTTTACCGCAGCAGGTACACATCAGGGCTTGGTAAGGATAATGGGTCAAATATCAGGACATCCGGATGGGCGAAAGGGTATAGTGATGGAGCTGATAGGTACAGGTTTTTATAACCTCGGTATGCCTCCCAGTTTCCAGTCTTGCACCAGAGACGTATTTACAACAGGTATGCAGCTTTCTGTAACTCAGGCATTACGTATTGCCGGCACTATGGCATCTGTCGCCAGACACTTGCATAGCAGGGGTATCATGCATGGCGATCTCTACGCCCACAACATCCTTGTAGACGATCAGGGCAATGCTTTGCTGGGCGACTTTGGTGCAGCATCTGTTTATGACCGTTCCGATAGTCACATTGCTTTTGCGCTGGAGCGCATAGAGATTAGTGCTTTCGGTTGTCTGCTCGATGATTTGTTACAGCTCAGTACCAATGAACACCAAACCGATGTAATAGCACAACTCACTAATCTTAGAGATGCATGTATAGCTGAGGATGTGAGTAGTAGGCCCAGTTTTGAGTATGTATGCAGTGTCATTGATGTGCTATCGTAATGATGTTTTACATATCAGCTACATCATCTACATTTTTCTAGATTGTTGTTATTGCTTATTACACAAAGAGTGAAGCGGTTTTTGGTCGCTTCACTCTTTGTGGGGATATTGAGTGTATGCTATTCGCCTGTTATTACCAGTACTTGCCTGTATACTTTATTGCCTGCTGTTATTTTTATTGTATAGCAGCCTGCATTTACCTTAAGAGAGTATTTTATGTTTTCTTTTCCTGCATATACAGTGTTCTCTATGATTCTTCCAGCTATATCGGTAATCGTTATTTCGGTGGGTGCACCTATTGCTGGCACCACTACCTGAAATACACCATTCGACGGATTTGGGAAGATGCTTATTGTTTTATCCCCATCAGCAATCATGTCAATATTTGTAGGGCATGATATTACATTTACGTTTGCTGTTGTGTAGCATCCAGTAGCCAGTGTATATGTTACAGTTGCTGAGCCAGCCGATACACCAGTTACTAATCCGCTAGCATCTATAGTAGCGGTGCTTGTAGTGCTACTGCTCCATGCACCTCCTGCGGTGGTATTGCTCATCAAAGTCGTATTGCCTATGCACACACTAGTACTGCCAGTTATAGTAGCAGGTAGTGCATTTACAGTTACGGCAGCAGTAGCTGAGCAGCCACCAGCAGTGTAAGAAATTGTTGTAGTTCCAGCTGTTACACCGGTTACCACACCACCGCCATCTACTGTAGCTGTGCCTGTAGTGCTACTGCTCCATGAGCCACCAGCCGTTGTGTTTGCAAGAGTAGTAGTAGCACCAGCACACACACTGGCAGTACCTGTTATGGCAGGTACTGCTGGGTTTACAGTTATTATCCATGTAGCACTCGATAGCGATGTTTGATAGGTTATTGCTGCCGTACCAGCCGATACTCCTGTTACAACCCCTGTCATCAATCCCACTGTTGCTACGCCTGTGCTGCCACTTGTCCATGCACCCATAGGTACAGATGCGCTAAGTGTAGTGCTGCCCGATACACAGATGTTGGTAGTGCCAGTTATAGTTATTACATCTCTGGCTATTTTGCGTACACGGTGGTTGTTGTCATCAGTAAGGTACAGATTGCCACTATTGTCCATAGTTATACTGCTTGGGTAATTAAACACTGCTACAGCACCACTACCGCCATCACCTCCATATCCAGCAGCTCCAGTGCCTGCTACAGAACTTATTATGCCTGTCGCTCCTACTTTTCTTACTTTGTTATGCCACGTATCTGCTATAAATACATTACCCGCACTATCAGCCCATACTCCACTAGGTTTATACAAGCTGGCAGCTGTAGCAGCTCCGCCATCACCACTCAATGTTGTAGTCCCATCCCCGGCATAAGTAGATATTATACCAGCTGTGTTCACTTTGCGTATACGGTTGTTGTTATGGTCGGCAATGTATAAGTTGCCAGCTGTGTCATAGTTTACATCATATGGTTGGTTCAGGAAGGCAGCTGTTGCTGCTGCGCCATCTCCCCCAAAACTGGAAGAGCCTGTACCGGCTAAAGTAGATATTATACCAGTAGTCATATCTATTTTACGAACTCTGTTGTAGCTTCTTTCAGCAAACACTAGGTTGCCAGCTGCATCAAAGCATATACCCGCTGGTGCTCCTATATTGGTTGCTGTTGCAGCCACACCATCAGTCCCAAATCCTGTTGTTCCGGTGCCAGCTATGGTACTTATTATGCCAGCTGTGTTAATCTTACGTATTCTGTAATGGGTGGCGTCAGATATATACACATTACCACTCCCATCTACAGCCACGCCCATGGGCTGCCACAAGGTAGCTGCTGTTGCGGCACCTCCATCACCGTTAAAAATAGTTGCTCCTGTACCTGCAATAGTAGTTATCACCCCCGCAGCAGATATTTTTCTCACTCGGTGGTTCAGCTTGTCGGCTACATATATATTACCCATTGCGTCAGTTTTTACATATGCAGGCGACTGCAGCGATGCCGCAGTTGCAGCACTTCCATCGCCTGCATGCGTGCCAGTACCATTACCAGCTATAGTTGTTGTTGTTTGGGCGTTCCCAAATTGACTCATAGTAAGTGAAGCTGCAAGTATTGCCAACTTCATTATTCTGTTTGTAGTGAATATTTGTTTCATAATTACTCCTTTTGGTAGTTATTGATTTCTATATCCCAAAAGTCAGTAAGTAGCAAACTTGTTTGATACCCCAATTCACGAAACGTCAATCTGAGTTCATAAGTGGAAGGAAATTATTGTTTTTCAGTATACCAACGTTGCTTTTACATGCGATAACATACTGCTGTTTGTCTCAATTATTAATAACCATATTGGCAGGTGCATTTTTACGAAGATCCATCTGCAGTCCAGCAGGGTTGTCGGGCGTTAATACTATCTTTTTGTTGTCAGATAGTATTAATAGTACGTAGTTCTTCCTCTGAGTGCAATACCAGGTCATTTTACCCAATCGGCTGTTATAGTATTTGCCGGTGTACCCAAACAAACCTCCATTGCCAAATGTGCGTACTGAGCCACTCATGTCTTTGTCGCTCAGCATACTGATGCTACATATAATAGTATAGGGAAAAGAAACAGGACCAACTATGCGATGGATGGTAAGCGCATCAGCATCTGCAGTTATGTAAAGGGGCTTTAGGAGATAAAAGGCTACAAGTAGTGTAAGTAGCAGCAGGGGAGCTATGAAAACTAGGTAACCTGCATAAACAGATGGAGCTGTTTGCGTGGCTTTATAGCTGAATGCTGCTGTAGATATGGTGAGTGCACTCACCAGTATTGGTATCACTACACCTGCAAGTGTATCTGTAGAAGAGGGATGTCTGTTCATTTTGGTAGCAGATTGCACCCTGAAATTACATCAGTTTCGGGTCAATGCAATAGTTTAATGCTGTAAACGTTACTGAACAGCAAGATTATAACCTATTCTGCTAGGCTGTTTAGAGGGCGAATATGCTGAAAAATGAATGAATTGGCCTATTTCCTGACTATTTTTCACGATTTTGATGATTTTGTTTGGTTGTTTGGGAAAGCTTTCCTACTTTTGCACTCCCAATCAGGAAACGGGGTGTTGCAAAGTTCT
>CAZRPA010000021.1:0-14333 GCA_964601855.1 uncultured Flavipsychrobacter sp.
TTTGAGAAATGGCATCGACACCCAATAACATAGCTGCAATAAATAGAAAAATATTGATTGTCCGGCGCATAATATATGTTTGATATAGTGAAAGTAATGATTTTTTTGTAAATGTATATTTTATTAACAAAGTTAGGGATGGTATACAAAGCTATATACACCTCAAATGCACTGACAACTGGAATGGGCTGTCAGTGCATGTAAGATAAAAGACGGGTGCTAATTTTTCACCAACTTTTGTTGCTTGCCGTTGGCTGTTACTATATAGTTGCCAGGGGGAAGCTCGCCAATGTATATATACTGGCTACCAGTGGCAAGTGTGCCAGACAGCACCTGCCTGCCTAGCATATCTGTGATGCTATAAGCTGTGCCAGCAGTGGCAGTGGTGGTGATGCCTGTAGTAGCAGGATTTGGGTACACACTAAATGGGGTAGGTGCGGCATCAGCCACTGTAGTGGGGCGAAATGCATAACCATTGGGCGGACCATAACCCGACACCTTGTAGTGTACGTATGAAAGATTGGTAGCATTGTCGTACCAAGACCATGATATGAGTGTATTGGCTGCAACAAAAAACAGCCACCCTGCTGTTAACACAACCACAAATTGTTAGCAGTATGTGGATAGGTTATACTGGTATTTTGCTATTCTATTTAGCTACCATGGTTTAATGGATTACCTTTGTGTAACAATTGTAAACAAACAACACAATAAATAAACAATGGCAACTACTTACACAGATGCAAACTTTGAAGCAGAGGTGCTTAAAGCTGATAAGTTATCAATAATCGATTTTTGGGCTCCATGGTGCGGACCATGTCTGGCACTAGGACCAACAATAGATGCGCTGCACAAAGAGCATGAAGGTAAAATAAACGTAGGTAAGGTAAATGTGGATGAAAACCCTAACCTTAGCATCAACTATGGTGTTACCAGCATACCCTGTGTACTGTTTATAAAAGATGGCAAGGTGGTAGACAAACAATTGGGTCTGGCTCCTAAAGCAGCTTTCGACAAAAAGATACAGAAATTAATGGGCGCATAAGCCTGACGATAATAGTAAGTACAACAAAAAACCGGATAGCAATATTCGGTTTTTTTTGTGCCCACCCTACCCCATTGCCTTATGGATAAAGCTACTATTGTGTACCAATAAAAAGACCACCCTATTAAGAGTGGTCTTTGCGATTGTAGTAGTATCTGCTATTTAGTGGCGGTAATTATTACCATTCTTTTTTATCTCCTCCTTTGAATTCTTTAGGCTTCACTACCGTAAATACCCTAGAGATATTGAACCCAAAGTGTAGTTGTCCTTTCTCCCAGGTATCGGTGGTTTGGGTGATGAAACTGCGCTCTGTAATGCCCAGTGAGTTGCAGAAGAATAACTGAAACACGTGACCTCCGGTTTCGATATCGGCACCCAGCGATAGTGAGTTATATGTCTTAGCACCGAAGTGCGGCATATCTGTATTATTGATACGGTAATAATACTCGGCAGTGATGGCTATACGCTTACTTACCTTCAGCCTACCACCTGCGCCTAGGGCAATGGTAGTATTGGAGCTTTTGGCGCTGTCTACCAGGTTTTGATGCACTATAGTAGGCATAAGCTGTAGCGACAACTTATTGCTGAACTTGCGCGCCAGCAACAACTGATGTGCATAAGACAAGCGGTGAGAGTAAAAATACTCCTGACCTGCCGGCAATGTAGGGGCCTTGTCGCCCACTCTGCCCATACCCGCAAAGTAAGACACTGTCATAGGGAAACCATTTTGGTATTGCTGCTTCAGGCGCACCTTCACAAAACCATCATTGATTTTCTGTAGGGTGTTGTGCCCCAGCCCTATCATCAACCACTTAGTAACACCATAATCGAGCCCTATACGGGTTGTAGCATTATCGAACCCAAATGAGTTATCTAACCCATCGCTGATTCTGCCAAAACGATGCAGGATACGGAAATCTAGTACCCCATGAGCCAGATTCTCCACACTGCTACTGTTGATGATACGAGTAGCCTTGAAGGTAGACGTTACTGGTTCTTTTTTCTTATTCTCCGGCTCATTGTCCAGCATTTTCATCAAGTCATCTTGCTGTGCGTAGCCACTATAAGCCATGCTGAACAACGAAATGGAAAGCAATAAAATTTTGCGCATAGTATGTGATTAGTCTATTATAATATTTGATGTACTACTTCTGAGTCAGGGTGCTTTCTATGGTTATTCTTGCCTCTTTGGCTACTTTATCTGCCACTACACCGGGCACTGCTACCTTGTAGTCGGCAAGTTTCACCACAAATTTTGCTTTTAGCATTACATTGCCCCCCTTCACCTGCACAGCACCTGGCACTTTTACTTCATTGGTCACACCATGTATGGTCAATTTGCCTGTTACTTTGGTGTCATAAGTACCATCTTTATTTAGGTCTATACCTGACATATCGGTAAAGGCACCTTTAAACTCAGCCTTGGGGTATTTATCACTTTCCATATAGTTTTCGTTGAAGTGCTCTTGCATCAATGCACGCTCAAACTTAAAACTCTTGATAGGCATCTGAAAAACCACGTCACCAGTTTTGCCATCAAATATGTTGGCCACTTCGTTGTTGATGGCTTCAATCTTTTCAGGAGAACCCTCGGCAGTAGCATTAAAAGTAACCTTGGCTGTACGGGTCATGTACTTTTGTGCGAAGAGCGCGGTAGTGCCCAGAGATATCATGGCTACTGTAAGAACTATTTTTTTCATTGTATATCCTTTTTGTGTTGTTTTAATAATGTTTTGAATCGTTGATGTGATTAATTATCGAGTGCACCCTGATTTACCCAGCGGGTTATTTTCTTGATTTCGCAATCGGATAGTTTGGGAGCACCCTTGGGCATGGGGCTAAAGCCAGAAGCCCAATTGATACAACCCACTATGCGGCCATTGAGCGCAGCAGGCTGTGTGCCCGCATGTGTGGTAAAGTTGTAGCCCGATGCCATAGTACCCGCATCGTGGCAGCCAGTACTGTTGCACTTGGCAGTGAATATGGGTTTGATGTCTGTGGTGTAAATAACATTTGTAGTATCGCAGGTTACGGTACCCACAGCAGGATACAGCTCTTCGTACTTATCGTTGTAGCAACCCGCTACCACCATTGCCAGTCCAGCTATCAAGATCAGTTTTTTCATTTTCTATGCTTTGAATGAGTTTGTACTATTATTTTTTTATGACACAATCGGTGAGCGAAACACCCGTGATACCACTACCCGAGCAAAAACCCACTAATGACAACTCTGTGTTTTTAGCTACTTGCACACCTTTGTCGCGCATGGTGCATTGTATGTCTATCATGGCATCGTCTGTTTGTAGTATCACCATCAGTCCACCGTCGGCATTAGTTTCGGTATCTTTTACAGTACCCTTCACCTGTATGGCTTTGTTGAGGTAGGTAGAGTCTGCGGCTTTTTCGTTGGCAGCATAGTCGGCAGCCAGCTTAGCTGCCGTCACCATTATTGCGGTTTGGTCCTCTACCTTCTGGTGGGGTTTGAACCACATATAAATACCTGTACCTACACCTATTGTAGCCAGAATAAGAACAACTAAGATTATTTTTTTTATCACAAAATCTGATATTTGTAAGACAAATGTACTGAAATAAAATACACTATAAATAAAAAAACTATTCTTTACACACAGGCTTACCGGTATTGTATGCAGTGCCTCTGAATAGAGCTATCGTTTGACCTGCTGCATCAGTGATACTTACGTCATAAAAGCCAGTTTTGTTTCCTGAGTGTAGCTCTTTAGCTTCTACTGTGAGTATGTCTCCTGCCTTGGCAGACCTTACAAAACTAATACTGGCATCGAGTGCCACAGATAGTAATCCGCGTGAGTTGCAAGCAAAAGCAAATGCACTATCTGCTACTGAAAACAAAATGCCCCCATGAGCAATTCCAAAACCATTGAGCATTTCTTGACGTACTGTAAATCGCAACCTACAATACCCTTCTCTATGTTCATCAATAATAATGCCAATCCATCGGCTAAAATGGTCTTCAGCCAGCATTGTATCTAAAACCTGTACGGGTGACGCCATAAAACAGAGAATAAAAGTAAACTAACTACAAGACCAATATGATGCAAAGATACAGTACTGCTTAAAGCTTGTGGAGGAAGACCTAAAATAAAAGAGCGTCTTTTACAACGCTCTTTCTTTCATTTCGGTCCTATCTTAGAAAAAAAAGAACCTTTTTACCCCTTGTTGAAACGAAAATCTATAATATGGTGTATATATCTTTTAGAATGACTGTATTATTGTGCAAAGGTAATAAACAATTATCAACTTAACAAGCGATTAACAGGATTAGTAGTGTAAACCTACTTGAATTTGTAGCTACTACTCTAATTGTCGTTAAATAAATGAAACTATCATTATAATCACTTCAAAGCAGCCAATAATTTTTCATCCCTACCATAGATATCTCTTCCGAAACGAATATGATTGCCGGTTGTATCTGCAAATACTGTAAGATAAGTAATAAATACGGGTATTTTCTTAGTAAGTGTTTCGGAGCGTGTTTTGTGGGTTTTTATTATGGTGTCAAGGCGTCCTTGTGTATACCTTGTTTTTTCTTCTAGCCCAGATAGTATGTATAGCGCCATCTCTTGGGGGTTGTGTACCCGCACACAACCAGAGCTCAAAGCCCGGTCGCGCTTGTCAAAATCCTCTCGATGTGGCGTATCGTGCAGATAAATATCCCATTTGTTGGGCATATTAAACTTCACATACCCTAGCGAATTGTCGCTACCCGGTGCCTGACGGTAAGTGTACCTCTTGTAGTTTTTAGCGTTGATGGAACTAACATTCACCTGTTTGCCCTTATTATCATATGCCTTCAATCCCTTTTTAGCCATATACTGACTGCCACTCCTTTGTATGCCCGGCAACACATCATTTTTGAGTATGGTAGGTGGCACACCCCAAGGAGGGTTTATCACTATATTGGTCATGTTGGCAAACAAAGAAGGTGTTTGACGCGCTTTTTTACCTACTACTACCCTTTTGTTCATTACCATTTGCCCATCTTTATGAAAATACAGCTCCATAAAGGGGATGTTCACTACTATGTAGGTATCTCCGGTGGTGCGCTGCATCCATCTTATGCGCTCCATATTGGCACGTATACGCTTTGCCGATACTTCGGGGGCTGTAGCCAGCTCTGCCATAGTTGCACTGTCTAGTTTGCCAGTTACTCTCTGTGACCTGAATGTCTGGAAAGCCCTTATGAGTTGTGTGCGTTCAGACATGCTATCGTTTGCAGTGATATTGAGCCATGGTTGCTCCGTTTGTATCACATAACTTATGCTTAGCCATAGCACACTGTCTGATTGCTCCGGCTCTTGCAAATTAAATATTGCATTGAGGTAAGAACTGTCTGCCTGCAATGAAGTATAGTGTCTGTAAGCGGTGCGCAGCAATTCGTAAGTAGGTTGTTCACTCCTGAAGTCACTCAATGAAGGATACCCACCATCATCGCCATACACCAGCAGATCTGGTGCATTCCATACCGTATCGTTTTTGTGATGCCACAGCGAGTCTACCTTGCGCGGTACTACCACCCCATACAATAAAAACCGTGCTGCAGACAAATAACAACTAGTGAGTGCGGTATCAAATGCAATAGCGTCGGCAACAGCGTTTTTCTTGGTGGTATCTAGTTTGGTTTTCAGGTCTTTGATGTAATTGAGGTTGTAGGTAGTTATATCTACACCATCCCACTGCATATCCTCTAGCTCTGTTATCAATCTGTCGGCAGCATCATTGGAAGTATAATTTTCGCGCACCCAAATAGGCTGATATTCATCCATCTGATATACGAGCCTTAGGTCTTGGGAGAGGGACCATGCTTTGGCAGCACTACCTGTGGTGTCTACCGGCTGCAATACAGTGCTGAGCTGTTCTGAAAAAGATTCGTCGGCAAAACCAGATGGACCAGGCTTAGTGCCCCTACGATTACACGAACTAATTACTACAATAAAAAATACTGAGATTACCAGAAATTGAGCGCAACTAAACCTGAAAGAGTGCATATGGTACGACCTAAGCCGTTGTTTTTTGTGTTTTAATGATTATTAAAAATGTGTATTAGTATGCACAAATGTAGGTAGCTTATGTGTGTATAAATTGCTAAAACATATGAACTACCCAAAAGTAAATAAAACACTACTTACAAACAGCAACTAAAATGTTATTGACAAATAACAGACAGAAGGTGATGATTTTCAGATAAACTGATCAGCCCTAAACAATCATCCTATCTGTTACTGAGTAAACACAGGGCTAGCTAACATTATTAGCGGTAATAGTAATGCACTATCAGTACATGTTGAAATGTTATGCACCGAACATTGATGACTGATAATGAACTGAATAATAGATTGTACCTTTGCATTTCAAATAAAGTTCCTGCTAGGGAGCGGGGAAACACATATATGCTGGATACAATAGAAGCGGCACTGGAAGACCTAAGACAAGGAAAGTTGCTGATAGTGGTAGATGATGAGGATAGGGAGAATGAAGGTGACTTTGTAACTGCGGCGCGCAACGTTACACCCGAGATAATCAATTTTATGTCGAAACATGGCAGAGGATTGATTTGTGCCCCCATAACAGAGGAACGGTGCGACGAGCTGCGGCTGAACCTAATGGTAGAAAACAATACGGTGCTGCACCAGACACCATTCACAGTATCAGTAGACCTGATAGGCGATGGCTGTACTACTGGGATATCTGCACAAGACCGTGCAAAAACCGTACAGGCACTCATAAACCCCGATACAAAACCTGAAGACCTGGGCAGACCCGGACATATATTCCCACTTAGGGCAAGATCGGAAGGGGTGCTAAGACGTACTGGTCATACTGAGGCTACGGTAGACCTAGCCAGACTAGCTGGCATGGAGCCAGCTGGTGTACTGGTAGAAATAATGAACGATGACGGCACTATGGCAAGAATGCCAGAACTGCTGGAAATAGCCAAAAAATTTGACCTGAAAATCATTTCTATCAAGGACCTGATTTCCTATAGATTACAAAAAGAAACGCTCATAAAAGAAGAAGTAAGGGTGAAAATGCCTACCAAAGTGGGCAACTTTGACCTGATTGCCTTTAAACAAACCAATACTGGCGAAACCCACATGGCTGTAGTAAAGGGCGAATGGGAAAAAGATGAACCAGTACTGGTACGTGTACATAGCTCCTGCTTTACAGGCGATATACTACACTCACTGAGATGCGACTGTGGCGAACAACTGGAAGCCGCTATGCAAATGATAGAAACGGCTGGCAAAGGTGTAGTGCTATACATGAACCAAGAAGGCAGAGGCATAGGGCTAATGAACAAGCTGAAAGCATACAAACTGCAAGAAGAAGGCAAAGACACAGTAGAGGCTAACTTGGCTCTGGGATTCAAAAACGACCAGCGCGACTATGGTGTGGGAGCACAGATATTGCGCCACCTGGGAATATCTAAAATGAAACTCATAAGCAACAACCCTCGCAAGCGTGCAGGTATGCTGGGTTATGGACTAGAAATAATAGAAAATGTGCCAATAGAAATAGTACCTAATGAATTCAATGAGTTTTACTTGCAGACAAAGCGTGACAAACTAGGCCACGAAATACTAAAAAACGGATAATACGCTACCAATATTTTTACATAACAATCCCGGCTTGGTCAAACATAGCCGGGATTTTTGTTTGTATGAAGTAGTATTATCGAGCTATATACCAAATTGCCGCCTGATGTTTACAGGCACATCCATACCCAGGCCTATCATTTGCTGCGCTTGCTGCTTAGCTTTATCTGCCTGATTAGTTTCTACATACAGCAGCAGCAGGTTGTTATTTGCCATAGGGTTATACTTATCACGGTTCAGGTATCGCTGCAGGTGTGTTATAGCAGCATTGGGGTCGCGCTTTTCCATAGCTACTCTGGCTAGGTAGAAATCGCACTGTATGTAATCAGATATTTTCTTCTCTTGCAGCAAATATGGTTCTGATGCCAATACCGAATCTTTACGTTGCAGCATTTCTGCTATATAAAAATTGAGGTATTTTTCTTTTGGGTTGAGCGCATAAGCACGGCGGAACATTTGCTCTGAACGTTGAATTTCACTTTTATCTAGTCTTGCAGCCAGCATCATTAAGGCATAAGCCGAATTGGGAGAGGTAGCAGCTGCCTGCGACCAAAAAGCTACAGGACTTTCAAAATTGCGCTGGTGTTTGAAATTGACACCTACATATAATGTACATACCACCAGTACTATAATGGTTATCTGCTTATCAGTGAGGGTAGAATTGAACAGTAAAGTTTGTGGCAATATTAGTAATATGCCTATGATAGGCAGATACAACCTATGCTCAAAGGTCTGCCTATTGAGCTCGGCAGGCACTAGCAAAGCAGGCATCAGAAATAACAAGAACACTGCCCCTGCCCCTACTATTGCTTTTCGGTTAGCTTTTTTGTTCAGCAATATCAATGCCAACAGTGTGAGGTGAGCCGCTATACCAAAGTAGATAACGGTATCTTGCTGAGTAGGAAACACACTCAGGTTAAATGGCAATACTATCTTACCCAGGTATTGCAGTACTACTGGCAAACGGTGTAAGACATCAGTAAATGCCTGTGCTGAGCCAATGCCTGAAGTCTGGATAGTAGCAGCCGAACGTGCCGCAAACCAAATACCAAAACATACTACCCAAACTATATATTGCGGGTACATGTTACGGTCTTGCACTTTTGTGCCTTTGTATAGTACCAATAAAGCAAAAGCAGCAGGAGCAGCAAATACTGCGGTTTCTTTGGTGAAAAACGCCAACAACAAAAACAAACCCGAAAACGCTAGATTATTGGTTTTGCCACTGGCTGTGTAGGTGATGCTATTGATAAAAAACAACAACACAAAAACCGCCAACAATGTATCATTACGACCGGGTATCCATGCCACTGCTTGCGACAATACCGGATGAACCGCAAAAATAAGTGACAGCAAAAAACAGTGTATAGTTTTCAGGCCCAACTTTCCAAACAACCTGTAGAGTAGCAACACCGATGCCACATGCAGCAACACATTGACAAAATGATAGCCACCTGGTGCATCGCCACTAAAGCGATAATTGAGTATCATCATATCTGAAAACAAAGGGCGGTAATAAGGGTCCTTTACTGCATCGAATAACCCTCTGCTAAACGCGACAATCATGTTACCCAGGTCTTCGTTGAATCCTCGAAATTCTTTAATAAAAATAGTATCATCGAGCTCGGTATAACCGAAGGAGAAAACAGGAAAATATACCAACAAAACAGCTACCACCAGCAGCAATTGGGGATATGGTATTGCAAAACCTTTTTCTGATGCTGCTATTGCTTGCTGCACAGTTGTAGCAACTGGAGTAGCCTGTCTGGATTTGTTTTTGCTCACTATGTTTGATTTGCAATTACAACAAATGTAATATAGTCAAATGAAATTTACAACCTATAGCTTATAACAAAAAACCGGCAACCAAAATGGTTGCCGGCTATAAAGAAAAGTAATAAAAAATCAGAAGTTTTAACGAGCTATGCTCACAGAAGCAGTATGTCTGATGCCATCTGCAGTAGTAGCACTCAACATATACACACCAGCAGGCTGATCCAACATAACGTTAGTAGCAGTGTTTGATGCTATTTTGAACGTTTTCACTACCTGACCAGCTACGTTTGCTACAGTAACTACAACCTGCTCAGTAGTAGCAGTAGCTATGTTTAGCGTCAATGCACCTTGGCTTGGGTTAGGATATACATTCAGTTTACCATTTGCACCTTTTACATCTGCTACGCCCGATACATTACCTGGCAGATTCAGATCAAAGAATTTAGATGATGAACCACAACCATTAGTAGCATTGTAAGTAACACGAGCAGAACCTGTATCAAGTACTACAAAGTTGCAGAAGCTTTTGAAGACACCAGCATCTACATAGCTAGAAATAGAAGTGAATACAGTCATAGCAGCATTGTTAGTAGACCAAGTACCACCACCTGGTATACCTACCAAGTAATAACCACCAGCAAATGCTACAGTAGCAGGACCAGTAACAGTGATAACTGGAGGCTGGTTAACAAATATACGCTTCAGGATTCTTTTGCTACCAAACGCGGTATTTACTGTGTAAAAAATCGTATCTCTACCAGACTCTATACCTGTAACCACACCTGATGAAGTAATAGAAGAAAGTGTATCATGTTTGTTTGTCCATACGCCACCTGGAATAGAAGCTGTAAGCGTAATAGTACCACCTACACACACTGTGTCTGGACCAGATATTGTACCTGCGTCAGGCAAAGGTCCTACATTCATTGTGATAGTAGAAGAACTAGTACCACAAGAGTTTGTAACAGCATAAGTAATAGTAGTAACACCAGTATCTACGCCACGCACTGTATCTGCACCTACTATGTTAGCTATTGAAGCATCAGCAGTAGACCATGTACCACCCGGAGTAGGGTTAGTGAGTATTAGGAATGAATCGATACCTACGCTGTCATTGCTAGATATAGCACCTGCAGGCACTTCTACATTGATAGTGTGTGTAGAAAAACTAGCACCACAGCTATTAGAACGATAATAAGAAATCAATGCACTACCCTGTGCTATACCTGTAACATTACCTACAGAGCTAACAACTGCTACTGGAGTAGAGCTGCTAATCCACATACCGCCAGAGACTGATGACGTAAGCGTAGTCCATGAACCAGCACAAACAGCAGAAGCACCTGAGATAGAACCCGCTGGCAATACCGACTCAACATCGATGATTAAAGAAGAACTTACAGCGCTACAAGCATTTGTGAAGTTGTAAATAACTGTATCTGCACCAGCACCTATACCTGTTACAACACCTGTAGAAGATATCGAGGAACGACCTGTAACACCTACAGACCAAACACCACTACCCACTACATTCACATTGTTTAATGCTATGGTGTTACCCACACATACATGAGTAGGACCAGTTATTGGTTGACCAGTTACGGTAGTATCTACTCTTATCAATCTCGTTGAAGTGATAGTACCACATGTGTTTGTAATAGTATACTTAATTGTATCGCCACCAAAAGCACGAGCTTCTACCATACCAGTAGGAGAAGTAGTATCCACAGCTAGGTTAACGTTGCTCCAAATACCACCCAAAACAGAACTAGTAAAAGTTACTGTAGAACCATCGCACAATCTCGCAGGACCTGATATAACACCAGCAAAAGCAGTGTCTACACCCAGAGCAGCGCTCATAGTAGTATCAGACCCATCTGCGTTAAACAACAAACAACGATAGTGCATACCATTGAGTGCAGTACTTGTGAGAACACTTAAAGTATCGTTGCTAGCACCTGTGTATACAGCGCCATTTTCTACAGTATCCCACATCACACCACCATCTGCCGAAAACTCCCACATAAATGTAATGGGTGCTGTGCCGGTTGCAGCCACACGCATCATTACAGTGCTGCCGGTACACACAGTATCGCCGGTAGGCTCGGTAGTGACTACGGGTGCTTGCGCACTTGCAGTATTGGTAAATAAGCTAAAACACACTAGCAGTAAGCCAGACAAGTAAACACATTTTCTCATGTTCAGATTTTATTTTAAAAAATTAGTATAGCCGGTCGCTCAGGGAGCAATCGGGATAGTATTGTATAGTATGCTGTATTACAACAACAATAATAATGCAAATTTAATCAATTCAATTCAAATTTTCGCATACAATGAAAACAGGCTTTCATATAATTTACGCAGCTATACGTAAGTGTTTTTACATTGTACAGATACACTAAAGCCATAATTTACTTAGCCTTCATTGCTGCTTTCAGACTGTCTATTTTCATATCAGTTATTATGCCATCAGCAGGATTTTGGGGATGATTTTTCAGATCCTTTGTTATTATAAGCACTCCTTTTTCTATATCTGTACCAAAGGTAGCCAGCGCCAACTGACCTGCACTGATAGCTGCTAGCTTCATATCGGCAGGCGATGCATCGTAAAATTTTGGTGCACCTATTATGAGTTTGAGGTCTACATTTTTTTCTATTCTTGTTTGCACACTTGCTGCGGTGGGTATGATGGAAGGTATTCCATCTTCATATTTGTGCACCTCTTCCATTTCTATAATTCGGGGCTCATTGCAGGATACCATTCCCAAAATGACTATACCACATAGCATTTTCACACCCAACTTTATACAAGACATAAGCTATCGTTTGTAATCAAATATACGGATGTTGCGCCTAAACCTACAGCCCTAAAACGTCCTTCATGGTAAAAATACCTGATTTACCCGCCAGAAACTCTGCTGCTAACACTGCACCAGTGGCAAAACCCATACGATTGTGGGCTGTGTGAGTTATCTGTATGTCATCAATGGCAGATGTATAGGTGACGGTGTGCGTACCTGGCACCTCGCCTACCCTATGAGCTGTTATGGGTACTACTTCCTGTGCCGAAGTGCTATCTAATGCCCAGCTACTTTTCAGGTTATTGTTGGCAATGATTTGCTCAGCTATTGTTATGGCTGTTCCTCCGGGTTTGTCTTTTTTATGTATGTGGTGTGTTTCGGATACAGCTACGTTGTATTCACCACGCCCATTCATAAGCGCAGCCAATTGCTTATTAATTTCGAAAAATATATTAACCCCAATACTAAAATTGGAAGCACAAAGCAGCCCTACCTTTTGAGCAATAGCCAAATCATTGATTCGCTGAAAGTGTGCATTCCAGCCAGTAGTGCCACATACCACTGCTACACCAGCATTGATGCAGTGTGCTATGTTCTGTGGTGCAGACTCAGGATTGGTGAATTCAATAGCTACATCAGCATTGTTCAGGTTGCCTGCCGCAAGCTCATAGCTGTTGGCGGTGCTGATGATAGCTACTATTTTATGTCCTTTGTTTATAGCTATCTGCTCTATGGCTTTCCCCATTTTACCATAGCCTATGAGTGCTATATTCATGGTTAGAGGTTTATTTTAGCCATTATGCGCTCTAGGTCTTCGTCATTATAAAACTCTATCAGTATGTTGCCCTTACCGCTTTTTTTACGGTCTAGCTTCACCTTGGTAGAGAAGTGCGAAGCCATGCTGTCTTCTATCCGTTTGTAAGCTATGGGTAGTTTCACTGGTCCCGCGGCTGGTTTGGGTGCAGATGGTGCTAGCTCAGTACTCATATCTTTCACCATTTGTTCTACCTGCCTTACAGATAGTCCTTTTTGCATCGTTTCTCTGAACACATACAACTGTTGCTCCACATGCTCCAGCCCTATTATAGCTCTGGCGTGGCCCATTGTTAGCAAGCTGTCTCTTACTGCTTTTTGTACATCTGGTGGCAGTTTCAGCAGGCGTAGATAGTTGGCTACTGTACTGCGTTCTTTTTTCATTCTTTCTGCAACCTGCTCTTGTGTCAGTCCGCATTCGTCCATCAACTGCCTATAGCTTAGTGCTATTTCTATGGCATTCAGGTCTTCGCGCTGTAGGTTTTCCAGCAGTGCCATTTCCAGTATTCCTTGGCTATCTGCGGTGCGTATGTAGGCAGGTATATCAGTGAGGCCAGCCATCTTAGAGGCGCGCAATCTGCGCTCTCCGCTTATAAGCTGGTAAGTTGTGTTGCCTACCTTTATTACCGTTACTGGCTGAATGACATCGTGCAGTTTTATACTATCTGCCAGTTCTTGTAGTGCTTGAGGTTCAAAGTCGCGACGGGGCTGCTTTGGATTGACTATAATTTGGTCTAGCGGTATGCGGGCTATAGTATTGGCGTTTTGCCCCGATACTGCTGGCACTCCTTCGCGTGGTGCGTTCACCTCGTCGTCAATGGTATCGAGCAACGCCCTGATACCTTTGCCTAAACCTTGTTTTTTATTTATCTGCGACATCTTTAGTCGATAGTCTTAAAAATAGTGAGTCGAAAGTGATGGGGTGAATATAGTAGCCAACGAAATAGCTGAAATCTAGTACTTTACTCGGTTTCAAACTGTTTATCTTCATTCTTTATCTTGGTCATGTTGTTTTTCTGCAATATCTCCTTTGCTAGGTTCAGGTAGTTGACTGCTCCTGTACTCTCAGCATCATACAGCAATGCGGGCATACCAAAACTAGGCGCTTCGCCCAAACGGGTATTGCGGTGCAGGATAGTATTAAACACCAGATCACCAAAGTGATTCTTGATTTCCTCTACTACTTGGTTTGACAGGCGCAACCTACCATCATACATGGTCATCAATATGCCTTCAATCTTCAACCGTGAGTTGATACGGGTC
>CAZRPA010000021.1:14343-38408 GCA_964601855.1 uncultured Flavipsychrobacter sp.
TATGGTATTGAGCAGTTTGCCCAGCCCTTCCAGTGCAAAATACTCGCACTGTACGGGTATCACCACACTATCTGCCGCGGTAAGTGCATTAACCGTTATAAGCCCTAAGGAAGGAGAGCAGTCTATGATAATAAAATCATAATCTGGTGCTACTGCCTCCAGCGATTTGCGCATTACATGCTCTCTGTTGGGCTGATTGATAAGCTCTATCTCAGCACCCACCAGATCCAGATGACTGGGCAGCAAGCTAAGATTGGGCGTATCTGTTTCCATTATCACCTGTCTTGCCGGCGATTCATTGACCATACAGTCATACAGACTTATCTGTATATTTTTCAGGTCAAAGCCGTTGCCAGTTGTGCTATTCGCCTGCGGATCGGCATCTACAAGCAGGGTTTTGTACTCCAGTACAGCCAAGCTGGCTGCAAGGTTAATAGCAGTAGTGGTTTTACCCACTCCACCCTTCTGATTCGCTATTGCTATTACTTTAGCCATATTCCGCAACCCCTGATGGGGCCTTTTATTATTTATTTGAAACTATTAAATGTATTTACAATTCTATACTTTCACCTATCCCCAGCAATATTAATTCTTTCCCGGCAGTATTGAATTTTTCTTTTACCAACTCATGGTCTATTTTGATATACCCAAATGTATCAAAATGAACGCCTATTATCTTGTTGCATTGTATAAAATCGGAAGCTATAACAGCATCGTCGGCATCCATAGTGAAGTTTCCACCTATAGGTAATAC
Source organism: uncultured Flavipsychrobacter sp. (assembly GCA_964601855.1). GTDB lineage: Bacteria > Bacteroidota > Bacteroidia > Chitinophagales > Chitinophagaceae > Nemorincola. The sequence continues at coordinate 15,098 of CAZRPA010000021.1, forward strand.
AGCAAAATCAAGTTTGGCATACCTTGGCAGCAGTTGCATATCCATAGTCAAGCAAGTATCGCCACTATAATAGAAGTTACCCTCTGCGCCATGCACCAAAAATCCACCCGGATTGCCACCATAACTGCCATCAGGCAAGCTACTACTATGAGCTGCTGGCAAAAAATGCAACTTACCAAACGGGAAATGAGCAGAGCCAAAGTTCATAGGATGCACATTAGTTACACCGTTTTTCTCCGCCCATCCTACTACCTCATATGCCCCTATCACCTGTGCTCCTGTGCGCTGAGCGATAGATACTAGGTCGGCAACATGGTCACCATGACCATGCGATACCAATATATAATCTGCTTCTATTTTTTCAATATCCACTATGCCTGCAGCCAGTTCGTTGCCACTTACAAATGGGTCGAACAGTAACTTCTTTCCACCTGTTTCTACTACAAAACATGAATGACCATAAAATGTAAACTTCATAAGCGCACTTTTAAAAATGATTACTTCACAAATTTAGTCTTCCCCTGAGCAAATCCCAAACGAAATAACATATCGTTATACAACATTAAACCTACCATACTACATTCGCAATACTCAACTCTTATCTACCGAATACACCCCTGCGCCCAAAAACATGAGTCCGAAAAAAGTGCAGGCAAGCTCTATAGCATGCGATGCATCGCCTATTTTGGACAAGGTAGTGTAATGAAAAATAGTAGCTACTATAAAGTTGATGACCAACAACAAACAAACAGGCCTAAACCACAACCCCAATATACAAAATAAACCACCTATGGTTTCGGTAATAGCACACATAAAACCCCAAAAAGCAGGCAGAAAATGAATATGCAACTTGCCCATAGCATGACCCAGTTCTGTCCATGCATCAGGGCCGCCCATTAGTTTGTCTTTGCCATGCAAAATGAGCATAGCACCCAGACCTATACGCATAACAAGCAGTCCGAAATTGGTGTAACGACCGAGCTTACCTAGTAAAGCCATTGATAGATAGTATTAATGCCGCAAAGGTAGCTTAATCAGGAAGGAACGTTGACAAAATAAATTCTACTATATTGCGTAGTCATTTTTCTTTTTTACGAAGAGTAAAATCTGAGAATACAGTAGTATTTGAAGACTTTTAAGATGAAGGAAAAATGAAAAAGAACAAGCAAGATGGTGGGATTAATTTTGTCATCGTTCCTGAGAATGTAGCTGCATAGCTTTTTGCACAAAGTCCGAAAACTCTGCCCTGAAACGCTCATCTGAAAACTTGAGTGCATGTTGCCTTATGGCTATATGGTCTGTGAGTGGTAGCTGCTCCATTTTTTCTACTGCTGCTATTACTGCTGCTTCTGTTTGCTCGGCAAACAGATACCCAGTTTTGCCATCTACCACAGTTTCGCGGTAGCCACCATAGTCTAGCGCCAGTACGGGGGTGCCACATGCCTGCGCCTCTACACACATGATACCAAAATCTTCTTTGGCTGCAAATATGCAGGCTTTCGCTTCTTGCATATAGCGTATCACTTCTTCATCTGTCCTGTAGCCAAGCCACTCTATATTGGGGTGTCCTTTCAGCAACTCGTCAAATCCTGCAGCACCCCACCCTTCGCCTATGAGCACCAGCCGCTTGTGGGGCATTTGCTGAAAGGCACGAATGACCATATCTATTTTTTTGTAGGGCACAAACCTGCCTGGGCACATATAATACTCTTGGCGGGGAGCCTCGTTGAGGGCAAATTTGCCAGTGCGTACAGGCGGATATATCACCACCGACTCGCGACCATAACTACGGGCTATACGCTGCTGAATGTGCTTAGAATTGGCAATAAAAAAATGCACTCTGGCAGCAGAGGCTACATCCCAACGGCGCAGCCAGTTTACAAACATCTTGTACAAAAACGAACTACCCATGCTATGTGTAGCCGCGTAATCGTCATACATATCCCATATGGGGCGTAGTGGTGTATGGCAATAACAAATATTGGGTATAGTAGGGTCTGACCTAAACCCCTTGGCTACTGCATGAGAGGTAGAGATAATAACATCGTAGCCCCGCAAACGAAACCTACTCATAGCCCAGGGCATAACGGGCAAAAAATAGCGGTATATACTGGCTATAAATGGCACATACTGCAACAATGACACCCGTACGGAGCGGTTTTTAAGTATAGTACGCTGGGCATCGGGGCTAAACTTATTGAACAATGCATATACTGTTATGTCCTCCTCTTGGTATATATCCAGTATTTCGCCAGCTACCTTTTCGGCACCACCGTTTGCATTAAACCAGTCTTGTACAAAAGCCACCTTCATTGCGGCTGCAAATTACCATTTTATTGATGCACGTACATAACTATAAACCTATGTGCAGAAAAGTGGAAAGAAACTTTATTGCTTCACAAACCTTGTCACCCCTACATCACTCAGCCCATTTATGTATTTCACCACATACACTCCCGGTGCATAAACCCCAATATCTATTACTTGTTCTGCACCTCGCTTGCTCTCATACACACCCATTACCTGCCCCAGCATATTACAAATGGTTATGGGCATATCTGTACCTGTTTCGTTTTTCACTTTTAGTGTGTTATGTGCAGGATTGGGATATACTTTAAGGTCTTGCTGTGGCTGTGCGGTATTTGTAACTGCTACCGGAGAATTATAAAAATTATACCATGCTGTGTCAGATACTTCTTTAATACCATTAAAACTTACACCTGGGCAACCGCCACCCACTACCGACACAACCTTTGCCATCACCACTCGCTCTCGTCCCCCCGCCTTCAACTCAAAATCATTCGTAGCCAAAACACTTCTCCTATCTCCAGGGTTGTTACCAGCTGAACATTCGTACCATCCATCAGGTTTCGTAGGGTCAGTTACAAAAACATAGTCCCTTTCTGATCCTACTCCCCACGTATTCGTTAAAGGATCATACTTTATGTGGAATCCATTCCTATATCTTGAGCGCATGTAGTGGTTGTATTGCGTATCCACATTTGGATTACCTATGACAGTCAAATCATTATTGTAAAACATAAAACTTCCAGCAGGTATATAATCAGCATCTCTGTCCTCTGGTTGAGAAATCAATGTGACACCAGTCAATGGAGGGTTCTTGCCATAAGAGTTAGATGGATTACCCGCAATACCTCCATCGTTGTTGGTTCCATTGTAGCATATTTCCAATCGTCTACCCGAATCAAATGCAAGAAATTCATCCATGTAGTACCCTATTTGTAAATCCTCCATAAATGCCAACCTAAAATCATGATAATCATTAGCCGATCTGTTCAACAACGTGTAGTCATAATACACCACATTGTCTATAAGCGTTCCCCGCTTGTAAGCATATGCCATGGCTTGTACTTCTACTTTTAGTGGGTCGCCCTTAGTCTGGGCGTGGGTGGGTCCGTTATCACTGAATACCCACCAAAGTGTTTGCTCACCTTTTATAGCAGGATATTCTCCCTTTAGTGGTTGGTATTTACCGTCGCCATTCAGGTCTACAAACGGTGCCATGTCTCGGTCTATAACCAGCACAGCACTATCCTTGCCACGGGCATAGGCATTGCCCTTTGCTGGCCATGTCAATATAGACGATGGTGTATTGGCAGTAGTGTGGTAAACTGTAGCCTTATACTGGTTTATCTCCGCTCTTGTCACCTTCCATATTTTAGCCCATTGGGCAGAGGTAGCGTAGTCCAGATTGCCGCCATTATCTAGCGGCCCTGGCCAATAGTCATTTCCGTCCTGTCTGTAGGTCTGTGCCGCTACATGCAGTTTATTGCTTTGGTCGTAGCCACTCAGCCACAACGCACCTACAAAACCTATATGTTTCCCAGAGCCTTTAGGAAACTCACATTTATTATCCCCGGTAGCTGGGTCCCACCACATATCGCCATGCACCATAATGCGGGCATTGATGTTATTGGCATTTATAGAGTCGTGAGTAGTAAACGATGTTTGTGCAAATAAATTTGCTGTATGGAGTGTAAGGAGTGCTATAATTAGGTACTTCATAGTATCTCAGTTTGGTTATTAGTTTACTCTTTTACAAATTTCACCTTGCTCACACCACCCTCTCCACTAAACTTCACCACATACACTCCCGGTGCATAAGCCCCTATCTCTATCACTTGTTCTGCACTTCGTTTGCTCTCATACACACCCATTACCTGCCCCAGCATATTGCAGATGGTGAGCTGCATATCTACTGTAGTTTCATTGTTGATATGCAGTGTGTTATGTGCAGGATTGGGATACACCTTCAGGCCTTGTTGTGGATGCAATGTATTTGTTACTGATACTGGTGGGTTGTAGTAATTGTGCCATGCAGTATCGGCTACTTCTTTGATACCATTGAAGTTAGCGCCAGGACACCCGCCACCCACTACCGACACTACCTTTGCCATCACCACTCGCTCTCGTCCCCCCGCTTTTAAAACAAAGTCATTGGTTGCCAAAACAAACCTTCGGTCTGCTGGATTATTGTCTGCCTGACATTCACTCCAACCGCCAGCGATAGATGGGTCATCTACAAAAGCATAATTTCTATCTGCGCCTGTAAACATTGACCTAGTTGTAGGATTGTACTTTAAGTGAACACCATTATAAAACCTCGAACGCATGTAATGATTAACTACCGTATCAACCGTCGGATTGCCAAGAATAGACATATCGTTGTTGTAAAAAATAAAACTACCAGCTGGCACATAACTTGTAGCTGCATCTCCAGGCAGGTCTATTAACGTTACACCTGTCTGTGGTGGATTCAAGCCATAAAAGTTGGAAGGACTACCCCCTGCACCTCCATCATTTGGGGTTCCATTATAGCATATGCCCATTCTCCTCACAGAGTCAAACCCTATAAAATCATCTAAATAATATCCCAAATCCACATCGTCCCACAATGCCAACCTAAAATCATGATAATCGTTAGCCGATCTGTTCAGCAGTGTATAGTCATAATACACCACATTGTCTATCAGTGTACCCCGCTTATAGGCATAAGCCATGGCTTGCACTTCTACTTTCAGTGGGTCGCCCTTAGTCTGGGCATGTGTGGGTCCGTTATCGCTAAATACCCACCACAATGTTTGCTCACCCTTTATAGCAGGATATTCTCCCTTTAGTGGTTGGTATTTACCGTCGCCATTCAGGTCTACAAACGGTGCCATGTCTCGGTCTATAACCAGCACAGCACTATCCTTGCCACGGGCATAGGCATTGCCCTTTGCTGGCCATGTCAATATAGACGATGGTGTATTGGCTGTGGTGTGGTAAACTATAGCCTTATACTGGTTTATCTCCGCCCTTGTCACCTTCCATATCTTAGCCCATTGAGCAGAGGTTGCATAGTCCAGATTGCCGCCATTATCTAGCGGCCCTGGCCAATAGTCATTTCCATCCTGTCGGTAAGTCTGTGCCGCTACATGCAGTTTATTGCTCTGGTCGTAGCCACTCAGCCACAACGCACCCGCAAAACCCACATGTTTCCCCGAACCTTTAGGAAACTCACACTTTTGTTGTTGGGTAGCTATATCCCACCACATATCGCCATGCACCATAATGCGGGCATTGATGTTATTGGCATTTATAGAGTCGTGAGTTGTAAAGGGAGTTTGTGCATTTGCTACACTCACCAAAAACACAGATACAATGAGTAATACATTTTTCATAAACGGGTATAGGTTGGTACCCATATAGACGTATGAAAAAGGGGGATAACTTGGGTGAGTAGCAAAATAAAGTTGGCATTACCGCTACAGCACTACTTCTATCTTCTTTTGTTCCACTGCTGTGTATAGCTCATAGTACGCACCCTTGGCGGCTATCAGCTCATTGTGGCTACCACGTTCGCTTATAGTGCCTTTATCCATCACCAGTATCTCATCGGCCTTGCGTATGGTAGATAACCTGTGGGCTATCACTATCGATGTCCTGCCTTTTATCAGGGTATCTATGGCATGCTGTATCAGTTGTTCGCTCTCACTATCCACAGATGAGGTAGCTTCATCCAGTATCAGTATAGCGGGGTTGTACAACAATGCCCTTGCAAAAGAAATCAACTGCCGTTGCCCTTGCGACAGTGTATTGCCACGCTCCATCACATCAAAGTCATACCCACCCGGCAGCCGCATTATAAAGTCGTGTATGCCCAGCATCTGCGCCACCTCTACCACCTTAGCCCTAGGTATGTCGGCATTGCGCAGCGTAATATTATCAGCTATCGTACCCGAAAACAGAAACACATCTTGCAGCACTATCCCTATCTTGCTGCGCAGGCTATACACATCATACTCTTTCAGGTCTTTGCCGTCTATCAGTATTTGTCCACTTTCTGTTTCGTACAGCCTGTTCAGTATACTTATCAGCGATGTTTTGCCCGCACCAGTATGCCCCACCACAGCCATGGTTTTGCCAGCTTGCAGGTCAAACGAAACACCCCTCAACACAGGCGCATCGGGCTTGTACCTGAAGTGTACCTCTTTAAACTCTACTGCCCCTTTAATCCCCTCAGCACTCAGTGTGCCATTATCTGCCAGGTACTCCTCGCTATCTAGCACCGCAAACACACGCTCACCCGCTATAATGCCCATCTGTAGCACATTAAACTTATCTGCCATCATGCGTAGCGGCCTGAACAACAGATTGAGGTACAGCACAAAAGAGATGATAATACCCGGTGTAGCACCATAGTTGAGTATACGCGACGCACCATACCATACAAGCAACCCCAGCGACATAGCCAGTATTATTTCTACTATCGGGAAGAACACCGAATAAGCAAAAATGCCCTTGATGTTGGCATCTCTGTGCTCTTTGTTGATGGTTTCAAATTTAGCCAGTTCGCGCTCCTCAGCAGCAAAAGCCTGCACTATATACATACCTGTCAGGTGTTCCTGTGCAAAAGCATTGAGCGCCGCCACCGCATTGCGCACCCGCTGAAAAGATTTATTCACCGCCTCCTTAAACCACCACGTAGCCAGTATCAGCAGCGGAAATGTAGCTAGGCACACCAGCGTCAGCCGCCAATCTGTAACCAGCATTACGGTGATGATGGCTATAATAGTAAGGATATCTGCCACAATAGATATGATTCCCTCCGAAAAAATATCATTGATAGCCTCTATGTCATTGATGGTGCGGGTAGTAAGTGTGCCTATGGGTGTGCGGTCGTAGTAGGCAATATTCTGGTGCAGTATTTTCTTGAACATATTGTTACGCACATCGTTCACTACGGTTTGCCCTAGCCAGTTGGCCCTATAGCTAAACCAAAACCTGAGCAAACTCTCTGCCAGCAGCAACCCAAACTGAAATACGCTGATCCATATCAGCCCCTGCAGCATATTGTTGCCTATATACTTATCTACAGATACCTTGATAAGGTAGGGCCGCAAGGGCGACACTATTGCCAGTATTATAGCCAGTGTCATACATAAGTACAACGTACGCCTATACGGACCGGTAAACGAAAATATTCGTCCCAGCAACTGAAGGTTTATAGCTTTTTTCTTTTGGGTTGTTTCTTGTTTCACGCTACTACTGTTCATCTTTTACCCCCATCAGGTACGCCTTTATAAAGTCGTCCAGTTCTCCATCCATCACCGGCTGCACATTACCTACTTCATAGTCTGTGCGGTGGTCTTTTATCATTTTGTATGGGTGAAACACATAACTGCGTATCTGCGATCCCCATTCTATCTTTTTCTTGTTAGAGTTGGTTGCATTCAGTATTTCCTGCCTTTTGCGCAGCTCTTCTTCATACAGCCTGCTCTTCAGCATGGTCATAGCTTTTTCACGGTTTTCGCCCTGTGTGCGTGCTTGCTGGCACTCTACTATTATACCCGACGGTATGTGCTTGATACGCACCGCAGTTTCTACCTTGTTCACGTTCTGTCCACCCGATCCGCCCGATCTGAAGAATGCCCATTCTACGTCGGCAGGGCTCACCTGTATATCTATAGTATCATCTATCAGCGGATACACAAACACCGATGCAAATGATGTATGCCTGCGGGCGTTAGAGTCAAATGGCGATATCCTTACCAGCCTGTGTACCCCACTTTCAGCCTTCAGCAATCCGTACGCAAATTCCCCGTCAAATTCTAGCGTAGCTTGTTTTATACCCGCACCATCGCCATACTGCACATCTATTTCGCTCACCTTCCAGCCTTGTTTCTCGCCATACATCCTGTACATGCGTAGCAGCATTTCTGCCCAGTCTTGGCTTTCTGTGCCACCAGCACCACTGTTTATCACCACCATAGCCGGCATTTCATCTTCCGGCTCATTGAGGGTGCTCTTAAACTCTAGTTCATCTATATCTGTCACTGCCCCGTCATACACCTCTTTCACTTCTTCTTCTTTTGCCTCACCTTCTTTCCAAAACTCAAACAGCACCGCAAAATCCTCTACGGCCCCCTTCACTCTATTGAAGAAGTCCATCCAGTATTTATCTATTTTTATTTCTTTGAGCGTAGCAGTAGCACGTGCATTATCATCCCAAAAGCCGGGTGCAAGTGTCAGTTGACGGTTATTATCCAGCTTGGCATGTCTATCATCTATACGCAGAAATCGGTGCAGGTGTTGCATGCGTTCCCGCATCTCTTTCAGGTTCTCCTGTGTCATATTAGCGGCAAAGGTAAGCGGAATGAACCAATCTATTCTGTAGTATGTAACTATACCCTTATCTGCACATCACCTCTATGATATCAGTATTTTGTTCACATTCACACCCAGCACCTCATAGCCCGGGTATAGTGCTGCAAACACTGTTTCTACCTCTGCCCAGCGTTGCGGGTCATCGGCTATATAGTTTAGTGCCAAACGCCCACCTTTCGTTAAGGCACTGCGGCATTGTATCAAAAAATCAGCCGACACCACAAAGGCTGGCACTTCCCTACCATAAAATATGTCAATGAAAATAAAATCGTAAGTAGTTGTATTCCTTTGCATATACGCAGCAGCATCATCACATACCGGCAATATCCATTCTTCGTTGGCTTCTGGCGCAAACTCCATTGCCCATTTCAGTATCAGCTTGTCTTTCTCTACCAGTGTGTAGTGGGGTTTACACCCATTGGCATTCATTACCTGCATCATACTACCCATACCAGCACCTAGCACCAGTACATTATTGGTAGCCTTCAGAAATTTAGATAAGTGTTGGTATACTACTATTGCTGGAAGGTATTTGTCACCGTCAGAATACAATACATCTCCTGTGGCTAACTGTACCCTGTTTTGGTTTAAAACCAACTCCAAAGCTGCACCATTTACTCCTGTATCGCGCCTCAGCACTATAGGATACAAAAAACTAAGCAGTCGCTTGTAAAATGAGATCTGGATATGAAATGCTATTTAATCGGCAATTGATTACTGATTAGACTTCTTTTTTTTAAACAATGACATTTTGCTTTCGCTGCCGCTTATCAGTCTACTGATGTTTTTATGATGTGTCAGCACTACCAGAAACGCTGTAGCTATCGCAAACAATCTGTAACTCAGTTCTTGAGCCTGTGCATTGAATATAAACAAAATTAACAACGGGAATGCTATACTAGCAGCTATAGAGCTCAGTGATACATAGCGGGTCAGCATCAGCATCATCACAAACACCAATACCAGACTTATAGCCACTATATAGTGTATAGCCAGTATCATACCAAACAAGGTGGCAATACCCTTGCCTCCACGAAACTCAGCCCATATTGGGAAGATATGACCCAAAACTGCAAAAAGCCCTAGAAAAATCTGAAGATTTACAAACGGCTCAGTTTTCATAGTATAAGCCGAAAGTATAGACAGGTTTACTGCAATAAACCCTTTCATCATGTCGGCCAGCATTACAGCCGCACCAGCTTTCGAACCTAAAATTCTGAATGTATTTGTTGCACCTGCATTACCACTACCATGCTCACGTATATCAATACCATATATTCCCTTACTTACCCAAACTGCAGAAGGAATAGATCCAATCAGATATGCTAAAACTATAAGAAATGCTACTGTCATTACTGTATTAATATTAATGGGAGAAACAAATATAATGCTTGCGAACCAAAAATCCTAATAGTTACTGCTACAAAAGTATCACAAAACCACTTCGTAAATGCAACATAAACCGTTAAATATCATTGTTTTACAACCCTTATAGATATCCAACCATTCCTCGCAGATACTTGTTCTATCTCAAATCCTGCCGCCTTAGCAGCCTCCGTTACTATTTGTTCATCATCTGTCAGCAGTCCGCTCATCAACAGTACACCGCCGTCAAACAATCGCTCATACATATCGCCCATGTATTGTAGCAATATATGCCGGTTTATGTTGGCAAGTATAATGTGGTATTCCCTTTTGGGTATATCCTCCAGCGATGCCTTTGCTACTGCTATACGCTCACGGTTGTTACGTATCATGTTTTCAGTAGCGTTCGATACCGACCATTCATCATTATCTATGGCAGTAATATCTGTAGCACCCAGCATACCAGCCAGTATAGCCAGCACCCCTGTACCGGTGCCAAAGTCAAGTACCGATTTGTTATCAAAGTCAATATCTTTCATACCCAGCATCATCAACTGAGTAGTAGCATGGTGCCCAGTGCCAAAAGACATTTTTGGCGTTATCACTATATCGTAGGGTGTTGCTACCTCTATAGTATGAAAGTGGGTACGAATAGTACAAAAACCATCAACAATTACAGGCTGAATGTCGGTTTCCCACATTTCATTCCAGTTGCGGGGTTCTACAATCTCGGTTGTATATCCCACTGCTAATGTTGAAAGCATTTGCTGCAACTGCCCTTCCTCAAATAATTCCGATCCTATGTATGCAAGCAACTCGTTGTCATTCTCTTCAAACCCTTCATATCCAGCATCCGACAGAAGCGCAATCAGCAACTCTCTATTTTCCGAACTATCTGTACCTATCGTAATCTTAGTGTAATTCATATTGTTGTTTTTCAGGCAGTAAATTTCCTTACTACCTTTATCCCTAATGCCAATATCGACGCACCAGCGGTAGCTGTGATAACTTCATTCACTATTCTGCTCGAAGTGATGTTCAGCTGATGGCCAAATAGTTTGTACCCTAGCCATCCACCCACTATCCCTATCAGAATATCTACCAGAAAACTACTGTTTTCCAGTTTCACTATCGATCCGGCTAGCCATCCTGCTATTGCGCCTACTATCAGTACTACAAGCATATCCTATTGTTTTTATACTACGCAAAAGAGGTTGCAGAACGTGCAACCTCTTTTGCTTTCTCTTGGAGTATTATTAATTAATTATTCATCATCATCTACCGGAGCTTTTTTGCCACCTGCTGGCACTTGCTCATCATCAGCAGCTTCTGGTTCTATTTGTAGGTTTCTTTCCTGCTGGTCTAGTGTACCAGGTAATGCACTATTGTATAATACACGACGCGTAGGCAACTCAGAAACAATACGGAACTCAGTACGACGGTTCAACTGGCGACCTTCAGGATTATCTTTACCGTTGATCTGATTAGGTGCAGCATTGTTTTTACCACCAAAACCACGTGCAGTCAGTCTATTACGCTCTACACCATTCTTTTCCAGATAGTCAAGCACCGACTGTGCACGACGCTGAGAAAGTGCCAGGTTATATTCCTCTTTACCTTTAGAATCGGTATAAGAATATATCTCTACTGATATTGAGGGATTGTCTGTAAGGAAATGAACTACAGAATCCAATGATGCAACAGACTCTGGACGAAGATTTGCCTGGTCGTAGTCATAATATATATTACTTACACTAAAGCTATTGCGTACACTGTCGAGGAATATCGTTACCTGAATAGTATCATCTGGGTCAGAACGTTTGATTTCCATTGTACTAACAGAAGCGCGAGAGGATGTGTAACCAGCTTTGTCTGCAGTAAGCACATAAGAATGAGCGCGAGACATGTTAAACAGGAATTTACCATCTTCTGAACTATAAGTACGAAGGTCACCAGTCTGATCTATCATTTTCACAACAGTTTCTGACATCAGATCGTTCGTTTTTTTGCTAATCACTTTACCCATCACTACTAGTCTTGGCTCATACTGTATTCTCCAGATGTCATTACAACAAGTAGGATTTTTCAGTGCATAAGAACCGATACGGTTTGAAACCAAATAACCATCGGGCTTGCCTACTGGGTCTAGTATATAATAGAACTCGTCAGCACAAGTATTGATCGGATATCCCAAGTTCATCAGATTCCTGAAACGTGAAGGACCACCTTCTGCAGAGTAAATATCAAATCCACCGAAAGACACCTGACCATTAGAAGAGAAATACAACTTACCCGTACGTGTATTAAAGTATGGTGTCAATTCATCCTGTTTAGTGTTTACTACTTTACCACAGTTACCCGGACGACGGAAAGTACCATCTCTTGGGTCAATAATAGAATACCAAATATCATATCCACCACGACTTTGCAATACCCTGTTTGATGCAAAGAACAGAACTTCTTTTTTACCCACTTTAGCAACATATGGCATTGTGTTAGTTCCTTCATCACCTAAACCAGGAACCATTTTGGGTACATCCCAACCTTTTTCCCCAAACACTGAAACATAAATATTACAATTCATTTTGTTTGGATTTTCACCATCAACAGCACACTTCGAAAAATAAAATTTGGTGCCACCAGGTCCCCAGCAGCCATTGGCTGTATGGAAATTGGGGTCATTAAACTGACCATCATAAAACGGCATGGGCCACTGAAAAGAATCTACATAGCCAGCTTGTTTGTGAGAGTACATGAAACGCTCTTTCGAATTCGGAGCATCTTTCCAAGCATCTGTAGTTATTACTTCATTTCTTCCTATAGTACCAAACAACAAAGCTGAGTCACCCAATGGATATGGAGAAAGTTCAGTGTTGGCAGTATTTACATTCGGTCCAGCATTTACAAGTGTAACAGGCTGAGGATCTTTTATAGAAGATATCGCCATCTGACAACCTTCAATCTCTCTTTTAACCCATTTTTTTATTTCTTTCATTGCTTTAGGATCAATAGTCCTATCGGTATTTTTTTCAATGTTAGGGTTTTCATTAGGTGCAACCTTCACACTGTTTTTTTTGTTGTCTTCAAGAAACTCATTGAATGATTCGATAGCCAATTGGTACTCGCACTGCTGCTTTAGCATCAAACCAGCATAATATGCAGAATATGGATAGATTTTCTTAGCCATGTTCTTCACTTCCGCGAAGTAGTGTGCAGCAGGTACATAATCTCTTGTAGCACGGTAGCATTGTGCCAACTGATACGTTATATATGGGTTACGTTCATCTTGCTGTTTCAACTGTTGGTAGTAATCTATTGCATTAAAATAACTACCCTGACTGTACAACTGATCAGCCCAAGTTAATTTTTTATCATACGAAAGCCCAGACTTTGGGTCGTTTGCCCTATTCCTATACTTCTCTTTATTGTTCTTCTGGGCATTTGCTTGAAATGAAACAGTAATAGATATTGTAGCTAAAAACAGGTACAGCCAATTTTTTCTCATGTGCGTGAGCGTTGTTAATGGATATAAAAGTATAAATTGGTTTTAAAAAAACGAAGGGCTTTCAAAAAAAACTTTTTCAGCCCTTCGTATATTGTATATGTTCACTATTAAAAACGCGAACAGGGTATCACCCTCTTATTGGCAAATTTCATTGGGTTAGGAGCTATATAGCGTACTGCTATCTCAAAGCCACCGTTACCATTGCTGGCAGAATTAAGAGAAGAAATATTATAATCGTAGCCCAATCCTATACGTATACCCTTAAACTCAACACCTGCTGTCAACATCGCAGCATCACCTGTACGGTACCAGCCACCTAAGAATACAGCTGTAGAGAAATCAGAATAACCTGGCACTCCACCCACCTGGTACAGAAACTCATTTCCAGCTATTATCTCTGTGGCTGATGCCTGACTCTGGAACAATACGGCTGGACGAAGTGAAAAACGCTCGTTTGTAACAATGTTAAGACCTAACTCACCTGTAAACCTCATATCCAGACCAGTTTGGCTATTCTGTTTCTTCAACAAGGCATCATTGGGCTGATTGATGTTATTGGCAGCAAGACCTATTACATAGCCCACATTGCCATTTTGGTTAACGCCAGAATAGGACAAGCCAGCATTTATCAAATAATAGCTGCGTGAGTTACCCACACCTAAGTGATACTCCTGCGATGTGCCTTGCGAAAAAGTACCATTCACAGACTCATCACCAAAATATAGCTTACTAAGGTCTATGCTTTTCTGTGCATAGCCACCTTGCATACCTATAGCCAGGTCACCTCTGCCTAATATTTTATGATATGCTAAAGACAATAATCCAGTAAAATTCTGGAGATTACCATCACCGGCTTTATCATTAAACACCTGAATACCTCCGGCAAGATAGCTACCGCTCTGATCAGCAAACAGTGGCATGTCAGCATGAGCGCCATAAGTTACATAGGGTACTGTTACACTGCCCCACTGCTGCCTGTATATACCACCGGCACGCACCTGACCATCAAACATTCCGGTAAACGCTGGATTGATAACCAGCGGTGCCATATCGAATTGGGTGAAATGTATATCCTGCGCAAACACAGCAGATGTGCTGAGCATCATTGCCGTAGCCAAACCTAAACGGGTAATGATATTTTTTGTGTTCATCATCTTTAGTTATCGTTGTAAAATTACCGTAATAATGTTACGTTTCCTTGTTTTGTAAATATTTTTCCTGACTGCGTAACAGCTTGTACCTGATACACAAATACGCCTACATTCTGTGGAACACCTTTATACGTGCCATCCCATCCCTCATCTATGTTCGTTGTCTCGAACACCATGTTCCCCCAACGGTTGAAAATACGGAAATAATTCAAGTTCGCAATACCCCGCTTAATAATTTTAAATTCATTATTCACTCCACTACCCGGACTAAAGGCATTTGGAAGGTCTATAAGTGTCTCATAATCTACTATAATATTGATAGAATCTACCGCTTTACAGCCATTTTCTGTTGCTGCCCTTACCACATATTTTGTGCTCACTTCGGGTGTAGCTATAGGGTTCATAAGGTACCTATTATTCAATCCTCCGGCTGGCGACCACGAAAATATAGTACAGTTCGACTGCGGATCTATCTGAAATTGCTCGCCCGGATGCAATCTCACTGAATCATCCAGAAAAACAACTGCTGCCGGATGTACTATGGCCTTAAAGTACAGCGTATCCTTACAGCCATAGCTGCTGGTAGCTACTATACTATAGGTTTGTGTAGTTATTGGTTTTATAACTGGTTGTGCAGCGTTATCGCTACTTAAGTACATAGCTGGCGACCACTGATAGGATACACCACCCTCTGGAGCCAATATAGCACTATCATGAGGACAAAAATCCAATTCTGGTAGCATTGTGGCAAAATTGCCTGGCAACACCAGCATTCGTGCCGAGTCTACTCCAGTACAGCCCGCAGGTGTGGTTACTGTCAGTATTACTGTACCCGTATCTATACCTGTAAAAAACACTGCTGGGTCTCCGGTAGCACTTAACCCACTGGCAGGAGTCCATGTATAACTATAGTTATCATACCAGCCCGGAGTAACAGATGATATCAGGCGAACAGTATCGAACTCACACACAAACCTATTACCGCCAATATACACATTAGGTATAGGCTGCACATCTATCATCACCGAATCATAAAAATCAGGACAACGATGGTAAGACACCTTCACTTTATATAATGCTGAAGTGTCTGGAGTAATAAATGGTGCAATAATATTAGACACTGCAATGCCCGTAGTAGGCAACCACTGATACTCAAACAAACTATGCCCATTTGCCAGTATTTGCACCGATTGCCCCTTACATATTGCTGTGTCGGGGGTCAGAAGGTCGATAGTATTAGGCATTACATATAGATTCACTATGTTGTACGCATCACAACCCACCGCTCTTGGGCTTACTACTACCGTGTATACATGCAATCCCGCTACTGTAGGAGTTATAACCGGATTAGGTATGGTATCATTACTCACATAGGTAGGTGGCAACCATGTGTAAGTATAATAACCTGCCAAAGGCGACGTAAGGTCTATAGTATAACTCATGGGCAAACAGATAGTATCGTACACCTCTACTTCTGTTGAAGGTTCATTGATATCTATCGTAAAACTATGCACCATATCTGGGCAACGAGCATACGATGCTGTCACTGTGTAAGTAGCAGGCACTGTAGGAGTAATAACGGGTTCCATAATGTTAACGTTAGACACACCTGTAGGTGGTGTCCATACCCAGTTAAACTCTGGCCATCCGGTTATGCTCACCTGCACTGACTCACCCGCACATATAACTGTATCATTGTTGTGCAGCACAAAATCATCCGGTACAGTATGCACCAGTATGTTAGCAGTGGTGGCACATGCAGCAAGTGCCGTAGGATGAACCGTTACAGTATAACTCACATCTCCTACTAATGTAGGTGTAACTACAGGATTGGGAATACTGGTACTACTCAGGTCTGTTGCAGGCAGCCATGTATAGGTGTATGGAGTGCCAGGCGGCGTCACATACACATTCATCGGCACCGATATACCTACACAGGTATTTATCCTGGCTGAATCTATAGTCAAAACCGGATTGGGTAAAATGGATATTGTTACACTTTTAGACTGTGGCGTACAGCCCAATACCGGATCGGCAGTTGCTGTAAGCACATAAGTAGTAGTTACCGTTGACGAACCTACCGTAATAAGTATAGTATCATTACTCACAAACGATGTTGGTGTCCATGTATAGTTAAGTATACTATCAAATAATGAATCTCCTACTGCTCTCAAATTCACTAGCTGACCCGCACATATAGAAGAATCGGGCGTTAGTATCCTAAAGTTGAATGAATCCAATATCGTCAAGCTGGCAGATGTCACCGGAGTAAACAAACCAGGCACACAAGGATCTTCTTTCAGTATCTCCAGTGTCACCACTTTGGGGCCGGTGGCTGGCACCAGTAGTGTGTTAATGTTCAGAATTGTAGAAGTCGCAAATGCGGGTATCACCACGCTGGTACCTATAGTCGAATAGTCAAATCCATTTACTGCCGTACCAGATATATTATAATACACAGTTACAGGAGTATCCTGTGCTACAGGTATACTGAAAATAAAATTACCTGGATTACAACCTCTGATGCAATAAGGCAATCCGCTGGTACCTGTAGAGGTAATAGTTGTTGGCACTGTTGAGGTAAGACTACCACCCTGTATAAACACTCCTGAGTTATACGCATCGTCACCTACGTCTGCAATACCTAGTTTCAGGTGGTATGTATCGCATGGGCTCACACCCGCAACAGCAGTCAACACGGTAGTTTTACCATCATATACCAGCATAGTACTGGTAGAATTATCAATATAGTAAATGTTAAATGGCGATCCAGGGCCCAAAGCAGCACAGGTGGCTATTGGATAGGTAGTACCTACCGGTGCCGAGTTCACGCTATTAATGCATACTGGTATGTTCGTTCCCGGCACACGAGCTATATTGGTAGGCGTAGGATAAGAGGTAAGCGGCGCCGTTACACCACCAGAAATCAAAAACCCAAATACATCATTAAATGAAGAACAAGCAAAAACAGGATACTCTTCTGATGCAAAAACATAATTAAACTTTACCGTATCCCCTGCTGCCTTAAAGTCAAACTCCAGCACACAGGCATCATTCGTTGCTCCTCCTGCCAGTGTGGCCAAATCAACATCAGACAGTGAGGGCGTATGCCCTACCGACTCAAAAGTAGACGCTGGCAGTGCTATAGAGTTCGCAGATCCACTGGTCAATGCAATACCAGTAGACACTCCTATAGGATCTATGGCACCAGTAGTAAAAGTAGCATTAGCCCCTGTGTCGCAGGTAAGCACCGGCGATAGTACTATTACCCCAGTACCCGTCAGTGTAGCCGCCAGTGCTGCCGCTGTCTGGTTTTGAGACACAGCTATCTGTGCTTGTGCTGCATGATTACAAATAGAAAAAGCCGAAAATACCAATAGTATTTTCGCCGATAGAGTGCGCAATTTAAATAAGTCAGAGATATTCATTTGCCGGATTTGCAGTGTACGATTATATATAGACTCTCTTTAAAACTAAAACGTTTGGTTTTTCTACAGAAATTTTCCAATCAAAAATATTAAAATACCCCAATATTTCAAACAGGTAGCCAATATCTTTTACACACAGCAATTACACATATTGCACAATTCACTGAAAAACATACAATTATTAGTATCAAACAGCCCCAAAAAACTATTCTTTACCTCTACTAAATTTATTCATAAATGATGCCACAAGCCTATGAAAATGATGGGGTCCCTGCTCCCTGCTTACCGAATATCTCCCATGTTTGTAAAACATCGACCGCACACCCTGCTGCACCTGCTGTACTATAGCTTCATCTTCCAGCTCCACAGTATCTAGTCCACTACCCGCCCCTACATCTCTTTTACTTTCATCCAGCACATATGTCACAAACGATACCTTACAACTACCCAAACCCGTAGGCTTCACCACATTGAGCGACAATCCCCACGGATAAAAATTGAACATCATATTAGGAAATACCCAAAAATAATAGGCAGCTACATTTTTACCATGATCAGGCGACGACTCTGGCAAATCAAAACATACATCTCCATCTTTGCCTATACCCAGTTGCAGATTAGAATACTCATAGAGCTCCGTACTATAATCGCCAAAATCCAACACCTGATTCAGCCCCTCATGCACAAACGGTATATGAAATCCTTCTAGATAGTTCTCGCAATACAATGCCCAGTGTGCCGCTACATCATAGTCTTTGCTCAGGTCGGGGCGGTATACCAGCTCATCCATAGGGTACCATGCTACCCGCTCCATCATATCACCCATCAGTTGCTTTGGTGTATAGGCCGCAGTCAAGCTAGTAAACACTAGCTTACCCCACTTTAGCAGCGGCAACACTGCCAAATCATCTGCCACGGTTGGAAAATCGCATACTTCTTTAAATTCTGGCATCGACAAAAACCTACCATCTGCCGAAAACTGCCTGCCATGATACTTGCAGCGCAAATGGCGCACCTTGCATGCCTCTGTCACCACTAGGTTACCACGGTGGGTACATACGTTACTCATACAGCGCAGGTTATTTTCGCTGTCTTTCACCAGCACCAGCGGCTCATTTATGTAGTCCGGCAGCAGCACTACAGGGTACGCATTGGCTGCTCCCTCCACCATGCTTGCATCACCCACATATTGCCAGGTAGGCGCAAAGATGGCTTCTTTAGCAGCCTCATAGCAGTCTTTGTTATTGTAAAAATCAGTATCCAGCGTCTTTGCCTTGGCTATGTCTGCATCTACAAAAAAAGATTTCATTAGGCATTTTGTTTTAATAAAGATAAACAAAACACATCTCTTAGTTTCTTTTGTCTATACCCCAGTACAACTTCTGCCTTATCGTTTTCAGAAAGTTGTGCTCGTCTGGCCTAACCAGCGAAATCAGAAAACTTTCTTTTTTCACAGCCAGTTGCACACTACTGTTTATCATCTCCGTTCGCGAGTCTAGCGTACACAAAAAGTGCTCACTCCTACCCTCTATCTCAAACGATATTACATTATCATCGGGCACCACTATCGGGCGTGTATTTAGGTTGTGTGGTGCCACTGGCGTTATCACAAAACTAGATGCCTGCGGAAACACCACTGGTCCGCCACAGCTTAGCGAGTACCCTGTAGACCCTGTAGGCGTGGCCACTATCAGCCCATCGGCCCAGTAGGTATTCAAAAACTCCCCATTCAGATAGGTATGTATCTTTATCATCGACGATGTGTCCTGCCTGTGTATCGTAAACTCATTCAGCGCAAATGGCGACCCGTCAAACAACGGCACACTCGAGTCCAGATGCAGCAGTGTCCGCTTCTCCAGCGTGTACGACCCACGCACCAGCGACAGTATCGCCGCCTCTACTTCCTCCTCTGGTATCGCCGCCAAAAAACCCAGCCTACCTAGGTTCACACCTATAAGGGGTATATTGGTATCGCCCACAAAGCACACCGCATCTAGCATAGTACCATCACCCCCCAGGCTTATCAGCATATCTGTGGCAGGGGGCAAGTCGCGCTTACCTGTAAACAGTCTAGGCGTTCGCTCAAAGGGTATATGCACTAGCATTCGCTCATAAAAGTCTTTGTATATCACCAGTTGCAACTTGTGATGCTCTAGCAGCAACAATATGCTACGCAAAAACGGCAAATCCTGCTCATCAAATGTACGGTTGTATAGTGCTACTAACATACTGTGGTTTTATACCTCTTTAGCTTTATAAACTGAATATCTCCTCCCCATCGCCCTACTCACTGTTGAAGTGCAAATATATTCCATTTCTCCCCAAGTGATTGCGAGCAAACTCCACCCGCACCTTCACATCATAAAACGTCACCACATCCACACCAGCACCTATGCTATACAGCACTGTATTATCCAGCGTATTACTATTTACAAACGGACTATTGATATACCCCACATCAAAAAACAACTTCGGGTACACCCGCACTGGCACAGCCGTCAGGTACCGCACCGGCAGCGAATAAGTATTGTTAAACACCTGCCGCTTCAGGTTCAGTCGCAGCAACCCATAGTTATACCCATCGGTCACATAGTACTCGTATCCCCGCACGTAGTCCGTACTGCTCCCTAGTCCGTTTCTGAAGTAATAAGGCTGGTCTTGCGGCAGCATCACCCTCCCTCTTACTATCCCCGACACATACCATCCCGGCAGCAAACTCCTAAACACACCCGCCTCCACCGTCACATAACTCTGAAATTTCAGCCCTTCTATCCCTGCCCGCACCACCGTAGTAGCCACTACCTTTTCGCCCTTCAGCGAGTAGTTCCAGTTGTCCACACCATTATACTCATATCGGTAGTTCAGCTCCACAAATCGCGCCTTGCTGCTACTATCCCCAAAATAATCGGCATTCAGTGTTCTTATCGTGTCTCCCACCTCATATTGCCTATACACCGCCTGCACATGGTGCCTGCTAGCATAGCCAGGGCGATAGATATAGGCAAGCCCACCTTCTGCTTGTTGCCATATCACTGGCCCGTTATACCCACCTGCAAACACAAGCTTATCGCGCTCAGTAGTATAATACGTTTGTCTGCTCCTTGCCATAGCCGCCACTACTCCTATACCATGCGTTTGCCGTTTGTTTATGTAGGGCAGCATATAGCTTATACCCAACTTTTGTGTATAGCCCGCCTGCACCGTCAGTGCCAGCGTCTCCAGATTCCCCCTAAAGTTCCTATCCGTTATCACCGCCCCTGCCGATATCCGCTCATAGTCATTCCTGTAGTCTGTCCACCAGGTATTTATGTTCCTATCCGCAAACTGTAGTATGCCCGTAGGTATGATGTACCATCGCTCCTTCACCTTTAGGTGCCAGTGCAGCGTATCCTTATGGGGGTAGGTTAGCTCCTGCTCCACCTCGTTAAACAGTTGCAGGTTAAACAACCTCAGCTTATTCTCTGCCACTATTCCCTCCACCGAGTCTCGCACCACCACATTACCCTCCTTTATGTTCAGTTCCCTCAGTATCACTGCTCGTCGGGTCACATTATTGCCCTCCACCGTTATTTTACCTATCACACACTTGCCCGCTACCACGCCATCTGCCTGCCCATACACTACGGCACATATACATAGGTTTGTCAGCAAGCTTAGCAGCAGATATCTCATATCTATAATTGCTGCAAGATACTACACTTTACAAACAGCCCTATAAATACTACACAACCTCCCCTATCAAAACTTAAAAGCAGGCAGCCCGGGCATCACCTGCCCACACCACCTGCTTTTGTCAGTACATTTTCTTTTATGTCTCAGTGCTTACATAGCACTCACATCCTTACCATCCTTCAGTTGCGCCATCATATCTTCCACCACCTTTTTATTATTAGCATCAGGTGCCAGTGGCAGCGCTTTTTTGGCATACTTCATAGCCTCTTTCACATTGCCTGTAGCCGAGCAGCCACGCACCATACCCATATTGGTGGTAAACAATTTAGGGTAGCTACTATAGTTTTTCTGAAACACCGTATACGCTTCCTCTTTTTTACCCTCACGCAGCAGCCCACGCGCATAGTTATGTATCTCGCTGGCAGAGCCACGTGCTATTGCCACCTTTTTTATGCTATCTGCCTCAGCCTGCCTGTTCAGCTTGCTCAGCAGCCTACTCTTCATTATCATCACGCTAAATACCGGCATGCTTTGCGATGCCCTGTTCACATACCCCAATGCATCTTCCAGCCTCGTGTTATGCTCCATCAGGTAATCCGCCACCTGCACCAGCGCATGTGGGTCAAAACCCTTCTCTCCCTTCAGCTCCATGTCAAACGACGCCATCTGCAACTCATGCAGCCTCGTCGACACCTTAAATGGCACACCTAGTTTCTCCCACTCCAGACTTATCACCGCACTACTATCTGTCTGTGCACCAAACTGAAACGTCAGTCGCTCTCTCGATTCCATCAGTGCCACCGGTTTCACATTCACACGCAGCACATCCTCATCAGGCTCATAAAAATAACTACCCCAGCTACTCGTAGCCTTCGAGAATATCAGCGTACAATAATCGGGCTGATACGCCACAAAAAAACCATATTTACCAGCCGCCAGTTGTTTGCCCTCTATCATCACATCCGTGCTAAACTCCACAGTCGTGTTTTCATTAGCACCAGCCCTCCAGGGGCTCTCCTTACCATTCCCAAAACCCAGATTCTTAAAGCCCGTATGCACCAGTCCACCCCATATCTTGCCCTCACGCCCCTTTACCGCAGGTCTGCCATAGCTCACTGTCACATCCGTCAGCCCTATGCGCTCACTCACCCGTGCCCGTGCGCTCGTGCCATCAGCCGGCGTAGTCAGTTGCGCCATAGCAGGCACCATATACACCACAGCACATGCCGTCATTATACTATTTTTCATTGTTACCCTCATGATTATGTTTTATTGCCTGCAAAAGTAACATTACCCACATCAAATATTTTCTTAAAATTTCACCCCACCACATTACCATTTCATTACCTATCTGTATTTCTTTTTTGGTCACCAGCCACAGCACTCCCATCAGCGGGCTTTGTGTCACACTCTTGTACGTTCAGGGCAGTGAGGGGCTTTGCTCATAAACTATAAAAAAAACATACCAACCTACATTTACCCAATTATTAAAGTGGGCTATCTCAAAGATTGAGATAGCC
>CAZRPA010000022.1:0-37659 GCA_964601855.1 uncultured Flavipsychrobacter sp.
AAAGGAAATGTTCATACCGCAGTGCATAATTACGTCAATAGCGAAACTACATACAAAAACTGTAGCGTTTTAGTCGGCAAAACAAATAGACAAAAATAGGAGTGCTAAGCAATTTGGTATAGAAAGATAATAATGGATATTACCTTTCTATACCAAATCGAAAGACGAATATTTAATCAATAAAGCAATTGTTTCAAAATGCGTAAATCGTCTGATTGCTAATTCCGCAGATTCGATGCTAAATCCTTCAGGTACTTAGCTACATACTTGTTCTTTTCTTCAGGAGTTAATTTGTCGAAATTCTCGGTATTGCCGTTGATTTTCAGAAAGTCGAGTGGTTTTCTATTAGGAGGGTGTTGTTTTACTTTAAATCCAGTAACAAACACTGCATATCCAAAAATTGCCCCAAACCCTATTTGACTCATTACTCCCAACAAGTCTGTTGTTTGCCATTCTTGCATTACTACACCGTTTTCTATTTTACGCTGGAAAATACCAGTTATAACTAGATTTTTATGGTTTGCGGGAGCACCCATAAACTTACCTGTGTTTACCACTTTAGATGTAAACCGAATGGAACAAAAATCATCTTCAGTAATGATTTTGTCAAGTTCCATGTAAAAGTCTGAAAACGATGAGCGCATGTCTTGCATAAAACCTATGTACTCATCTTTTGAAAAATGATAACCGTCGCCAGTGTAAGTGAAATCCTTGTGAAGCAACTTGTCTAGTGTCACCCAGTCACCTTGTAAAATGGAATTAGATACTGCTACCGCGGTTTTGGCAGTTTGTGAAATTGGTGGGTGCTTTACAACTAGTGTGGCTACCTTTTGTCCTATGTTATTCATAATAGTTTTATTTCTAGCAAAAGTATCTGACCCTATTGCAGAATATAGCGTACTTACCAAAATGAAAGTGCTTGCAATTTGGTAAGTGAGCGTTGTGTTTTTTAGGTTTGCATCATGAAACGATATAAACTAGATGGGGCATTTTACTATTGTCCAGTTGATCTCACTTTGCAAATTGTTGGGGGAAGATGGAAGGGGTTAGTTATTTGGAACTTGAGGTCACAAACACTCCGTTTCAGCGAACTTAAGAGAGCATTAGTTGTAATCAATGATAAAATGTTATCTCAAGTCTTAAAAGAGTTGGAAGCTCAAGGTGTGGTTAAAAGAGAAGTGTATGAAATTATACCGCCTAAAGTTGAATATAGCCTTACTGAACAAGGAGAAAAGTTGTTGCCTATCATGCAAGCGATGAGTGACTACGGTATTAAATTTGAAATAAAGGATTAGTAGCTTAAAATCTTTTTTGTCCGCTGTTACTAACCAGAAAAAGTTGTGAACCTACACAACCTTTTACTACATACCATACAATGAAAGTTGGTGTTTATTGCTTAAATCTGCTACTTTATTTCCACCCTAATTGTTTTGAAGTCATTACCCTTTACTCCCCTTCTTTTAGCAAGTCAATATTCCTTTTAAGGTTGGCAAGGTGAACACCGAAAAGTAGTTTATTGAAATACCGTACCAGATAGAAACAAATAGGCTCTAATATAGCCACCAAAACCAGTAGCATCAAGAGTACATAGATATTGCTCATAAACTCGATGATAGGCTTGCCACTGCCAGCCGCCCCACCCATCATAAAACCACCTGCAGCACTGATGGGGTAGAAAAACAGCCCTGTTATCTCTTGTTTTTTTATCCATACCGTCATCGTGGTGTAGTGGTGTTCCATCTCTTCCAGCACAGGACGAGCAACACTAACCTGAGGCAAAAACTGACGATAAATTATGTAGCCAGAATACACCGCCCAAACCGAAAATACTAACAAGGCAGCTAAAATGGCCTTGATGACAAGTGTATCTACCACAATTATAGCTACACAATAAAGAATGCAAATAGCCCCACCGAAAAGTATGTTGTACAATAGTGTTTTGCTAAGTTTTTGCAACGGATTAGAGGTTTGTAGTTGCTGCAACTGCACTGAGCCCAGAAATGACTCAAATTCTTGCTCCTCCTCCGGTGGTAATGAGGTGTTATTCATTGAGGTTGTCTTTAATAAGTTTTGAAAGTTGGTTTTTTATCCTGAATAGTTTCACACGTACATTGTTTGGGGTGATACCCATTATTGCTGCTATTTCGGGCTGTTCATACCCATCTAGGTGCAGGGTTATCAGGGCCTTGTCTATGTCGTTGAGTAGGGCTATAGCCTCTTTTAGTGTAGCGCTATGTGCATGGATGTACGTGTCTGAGGCTATATCTGTATCGCCTATTGCATCCGTAGGCAACATTCTGCTTTTTTTGCGCTTGCTGGTGAGGACAGTATTGAGGCAAATACGATATAGCCAAGTACTGAACTTGGATTTGCCGGCAAACTGTGGCCAGCTCTTCCATGCCTGGTACAGTATCTCCTGATAGTAATCTCTGCGCTCTTCGCTATCTGTGGCATAAAGATTTACCACCTTTACGATGATGCCCTGACTGTCGCGTATATGCTGAAGAAATACTTTTTCGCTCACACCATTTGGGGTTAAAACAGGACACCATTACTTGCCCATCAACATTAATATAAATATAGCTACTAGTATGATAGTATGTGCTATAAGCCACACTTGCTGGTAACGAGGGCGGCGAGAGAAGGTTACAGCCTGATCGAAGGGGTCGAACACGAGTGCCACGCCAAGGGTGCCCACCACATCGCTTAGCTGGTGTGAGGTAACATAATAGTACACAGATAGTAGCACAAATGCCGCATAACAAAACTTGTAAAATACATTGGTCATGTTCTTCTGTTTGGGTGCTGATGTTTCCATTTTTGAATAGCTTTATTGTATTAGTAGTACAGAAGTGGCGATTTATTACAGTCGCCGAAAAAAATCTTGTATGTACCTTCACCGTCTGAAAAAACAATTGCACACTGCTATGAAAGTAAAAGACATCACCGCTCTAATAGAGGCTTATGCACCACCTTCCTACCAAGAGAGTTATGACAACTGTGGAATACAGGTTGGCAACCACAATGATGATGTAACTGGTGTGCTGATAGCACTCGATGTGACCGAAGCCATACTAGAGGAGGCCATAAGCCGTGGGTGTAATATGGTGTTGACCCACCATCCGCTGATATTTGGTGGTATTAAACGACTGACAGGTGCCAACTATGTGGAGCGCATAGTGAAGATGGCCATAAAAAATGATATATGCATCTATGCCGCACACACCAATATGGACAATGTGAAAAATGGTGTGAATGCCAAAATAGCCGAAAAACTGGGGCTTACTAATGTGAGGATATTGGCACCCAAAGAAAACTTACTCTACAAACTCTATACCTATGCGCCAATGGCTGATGCCAGCCGGGTAAGGGATGCTCTGTTTGCCGCAGGGGCAGGGCATATAAGCCAGTATAGCGAGTGTAGCTTTAATAGTAATGGTGTAGGCACCTTTAGAGGGGCGGCAGGCACCAACCCTACTATTGGCGTGGCGGGTGGCCCACGTGAGGAAGTACAAGAAACCAAAATAGAAGTAATAGTGAGCCTACACCAGTGGCAGGCTGTGCTACAGGCACTCAAAGACAACCACCCCTACGAGGAAGTAGCGTATGAACTGATAGCACTGAGCAATGCTGCTACAGATATAGGTGCGGGTATGGTGGGTGAGCTGCCAGAAGCAATGAGTGAAACCGATGCACTGCAACTAATAAAAGATAAAATGCAGGCTGGGTGTATAAGGCATACATCGCTGCTGGGCAAGCCAGTGCGCAAAATAGCGGTGTGTGGTGGGTCAGGTAGCTTTTTGCTGCGCAATGCCATTAGTGCAAGGGCAGATATGTTTGTGACTGCGGACTATAAGTATCATCAGTTTTTCGATGCAGAGCAGAAAATTGTAATAGCAGATATAGGGCATTATGAAAGCGAACAATACACATCAGAAATATTTCATGCGATACTTACGAAAAAATACCCTAATTTTGCGATTCTTTTATCAAATTTATCCACCAATCCTGTAAAATATTTTTGCTGATATGGCTACTGTTAAAGACTTTTCATTCGAAGAAAAGCTGACCTCGGTTCTGTTTTTACAAAAGATCGACTCTAAAATAGACGAGATCAAAACACTCAAAGGCGAGTTGCCTATGGAGGTTAAAGACCTTGAGGACGAAATTGAAGGTTTGCAGACGCGCATCAACAATATTGATGTTGAGATCAACAATATCAACGCCTTTATTGAAACTAAATCAAATGCCAAGAAGGATGCTCAGGCGTTGATGAAAAAATACGAAAAACAGCAGGACAACGTAAAAAACAATCGTGAGTTTGAAGCCATCAATAAAGAGATGGAAATGCAGGAGCTGGAAGTAAGGCTCAATGATAAGCATATAAAAGATGCTACATACGAGCAGAAAGACCGCATGAATGTGCGCCTGAGAACTGAAGAAAAAATAAAAGAAGTAGAAGAGGCACTTACTACAAAACGTCAGGAACTCGCTAAAATATCTGTAGAAACAGAGAAAGAAGAACAAGTACTTGCTGAAAGATCTAACGAAGCTAAACAAAAAGTAGAACCACGCTTGTTGTCTGCTTACGAGCGCATCCGCGGCAGCTATCGCAACGGTCTGGCAGTAGTGCCTATCGTGCGCGACTCATGTGGTGGTTGCTTTAATGTCATACCTCCTCAGCGCCAGAGCGAAATACGCCAGCACAAGAAAATTATTGTGTGCGAACATTGTGGTCGTATACTGGTAGACTCTGACCTGAATGACAAAGTGACTATAGCTTAATAATATACTTATTATATTGATGGATAGGGGCAGTAATCTGTCCCTATTTTTTTGTGCTAAAGTAGCCGAAGGATACAGTGGATACTAACAAATAATAGACGTAACGCAGAAATTGAGGACAATAAGTGTTGAAAATTTTTTTTCCTGATTTTTCTGAATAACTTTATAACCGTTGGCTGATAGGCAATAGTTGTATGTTCTGTTTTTTACAAACAAACAGCCGCTATTGCTTTCAACCATGCTTTTATTAATTTTAGGGCCTGATAGTCAGTTATGTACACAACAAGCATAGGTTTGTTGTGGTTTATAAACGAAACTTATGAAGAAAAACAACACACCTGCACAGACTCAGGTGTATGAAACTGAAATAGCAGGCAACCCATCGCGCAGGCGATTTTTTCAGTTGGCAGGTGGTATAGCTGGTGCTGGCTTGCTGGTAGCGTCTTGTAGACGCACACCACCTAGCACTACTTATGTAGGGGCAGGAGATATAGGCTTGCTGAACTATCTGTATATACTAAAGCAGGTAACAGTAGCCATGTATACCCAAGCCATAGCCACTCCCTACTATGGTATAACACTGAGCGAAACAGAGCTACAGATAGACCTCAGAGATCAGGAACTAGTGCACCGCGAGTTTTTGAAAAAACTACTGGGCAGAGATGCTGTGAAAGAGATAACTACAAACTTGTCTCTGATAACATTTGCCGATAAGAAAAGTTTTCTGACACATGCTTCTATACTCGAAGACCTATCGGTAGGCGCTATGAATGGTGCTATACAGGTAATGAGTAGCACTGACTATATGCTGACGCTGAGCAAAATATGCTCTGTAGACGCGCGTCATGCAGGCTATATAAGAGAAGTGTGGAAACACAACACATTTGCAGATGGTACAATACTGGATGCTAATGGACTGGATAGAGCAGTAGCACCTGTAGTGGGTTTTGCAACTCTGGAGAATTATATCGAAACCAAGTTTGACATCAGTAAATTACCTACTTTCTAATCAGCAATACTCATGAATTTTAAGCATATACTTTCCGAAATTGAAAAATCTGACCCAGAAGTATACGAGAAGCTGAGCGATCGGAGGCAGGTACTAAAAGGCTTTGGCGCCAAGGTGGCGATGGTAGCATTGCCATTTGCCCTAGGCTCTATGTTTAAGAAAGCCTACGGACAGACTTCTAAACCTGTGGTAGATGCACTGAACTTAGCTCTGGAGTTTGAATATCTGGAATATACCTATTACCGCCAGGGCAACAATACTGGAGGGCTAATCACAGCTACAGATCTGCCAGGCTTTAAAGCCATAGAAGCTCAGGAGAAAGCACACATCGACTTCCTGAACAAAACTATAACTGAACTAGGTGGCATACCCTTCAAGCCAAAGAACTTTACAGCACCTACCACAGTAGCACCTTATGTTCCTGCTGCATACGACTTTACAAAGGGCGGTACTTATACTCCATTCAGCGACTACCGTACATTTCTTATACTGGCTCAGATATTCGAAGATACCGGTCTTCACGCACTACAAGGCCAAATGCCAGAGTTGTTGAGCAATAATGGGGTATTACAGCAGGCTTTCAGGCTACAGGCTACAGAGGCACGTCATGCGGCATTTGTAAGACTGGTGCGCAGGCTAGCACCCATCAACGCTGCAGAAACTCCCGCTCCTTGGATTACTAACAATATACCTCCTACCATTCCACTACAAACCTACTATTTAGGTGAAGACAATGTGGAGCAAAACGGAATAGTAACCACCACTCTGCCTAACATCTACTATGCCGATGGTGTGATGCCCAAAATATCTGCCACAGCAGCATTTGATGAACCCTTTGATAAAACAAAAGTGCTATCGCTGATAGCTGGTTTTAAGCTCTAATATTACTCGTCTATATCATTATAATAGAATAGCCACGCATTGCGTGGCTATTCTATTATAATCAGGTGTGATGTCAATGAAATAAAAAGCAAGAATTGTTACTAAGGTTTAAACCACTTGATAGGGTATATACCCTCATGTGTAGTAAGCGAAATGATGTACAAACCAGATGCAAAATTTTGAGTACTTATAGACAATATATTAGTACCTCCTAACCAGTCCGTATTAGTAACAATTCTGCCGGTAATGTCACGCACAGTTACCGAAATAGAATTGCTAACAACAACTGAAGAAAAAATGCTCAACATTTCAGACCCTGATGGGGCAACCCAATAAACGGGTGCGTTAGCTGACATAGCATTTACAGACAACGTATTTAATGCGTTTGAGGTCCCTTTACAGCCAGCAGAATCAACTACTACAGTATAAACTGAAGGCGAAGAGAAAGTATACGTAGCGCTAGTAGCACCAGCGATGAGTGAAGTGCCATTATACCATTGATATCCAGTATAAGGACCGCCAAGTATACTAAGCGTAGTACCAGCGCGAACAATGAGCGGAGAAGGCGAGGGGGTAACAAATACTGTGGTAGAGGATGAATCTACATAGCCGCTGCCATAAGCCTTTAGTCTTATGTTGTAAGTGCCCGACAAAGGAAAACAAACAGAGGTGACTACAGACGTAGGCGCTGAGATGGTGGCACCACTGGGCGTTATCTGCCATCTTATACTATCTATGAGTCCTGTGCTGGTACTAGTAAGCGACAAGCAACTGTCTTCGCAAATTGTTGTAGCGGAGCTGGTGAAAGAAGCAGAAGGGATTACTGGCGGACACCCGCTTACTTCGCCAAGATTTGCCACCATTCGTATCCTATTGTTATAAAAATCAGGAATATAGAGATTCATAGCTGGATCGAATGTTAGGTTATCGGGACCATTAATCCTAGCTGCTACAGAAGGACCACCATCCCCTGTGAAACCCGCACTTCCTGGTATTCCCACAACCGTGGATATATAACCAGAAGTATTGATACGCCTTACAGTATGTGCAGACCAATCAGTGAAATAAACGTTGCAAGTGGCATCTACTGCAATTCCATTCGGATATTGCA
Source organism: uncultured Flavipsychrobacter sp. (assembly GCA_964601855.1). GTDB lineage: Bacteria > Bacteroidota > Bacteroidia > Chitinophagales > Chitinophagaceae > Nemorincola. Next base: position 7,788 of record CAZRPA010000022.1, read on the forward strand.
TGGTAGCAGCTGTAGCTGGACCACCATCGCCAGTGGTACCGGAAATGCCATTTCCAGCGATGGTTGATATGATGCCAGATGGGTTAACTTTTCTGATGCGCCTATTGAACCCATCTGCAATATACATATTTCCATTACCATCAAAACCCACCCCAAGTGGCTGCGACATGCGAGCCGCAGTTGCTGGCCCGCCATCTCCACTAAATCCAGATACACCAGTACCTACAACAGTAGTGATAATACCAGTAGAACTGATTTTACGAATAACATTATTACCTGCATCAGCTATAAATATATTACCAGCAGCATCTATTGTCATTCGGTTGGGGTTGCGCAAACTAGCTGCCGTGGCAGGTCCACCATCGCCCGAGTATGCAGCGGTACCGTTACCAGCATAGGTAGAGATATTGCCCGCTACATCTACTTTTCTTATTCTGTGGTTGGTGTTGTCTACAATGTATACATTTCCTGCAGCATCATCTACAAGGTCTATAGGATAATGAAACTTCGCTGCTGTTGCAGGCCCACCATCGCCAGCAAAACCAGCCGTACCGGTACCAGCAAACGTACTAACAATACCAGAAGTATTAATCTTTCTGATTCGGTGACCAGAATATTCTACTACATAAATATTGCCAATAGCATCGTAGTAAGCACCAGCAGGATTGTTGAAACTGGCAGCCAATGCACTGCCGCCATCGCCGGTAGAACTGGCAGTACCATTACCAGCCTCTGTAGTAATTATCTGTGCGTTTGCTGCACTCGCTATAATCATGCCCGCTAAGACACAAAGGGTAATTTTTTTCATTAAGGTGGGTATTGGAGACTTTTTTTGAACTCCCGTAATTTAAAGTTAGTAAAAAAATTATTTGAATAAACAGAAAACTTAAACTACCTAGAGTGTGAAAAATGCTACATTTTATAATGCCTATTTTAATTGCCGTTATTTTCTATTGTTACTTAAGTAATGGATAATTCTTACTTTTAACACCTTTCCCAAAATTTGAATCATGTTTCATTCAATAAAGCGAAGACTAATAAAGTCGTTCACAAAACTTTACGACCCAAACGTTGAGCTAGTAATTGGAAATAGTACCATTAAAATACCACTTTCGCACGACTTGAGGGATATTGTGAGGTTGTATCCCGAATATAATTATAACCTAGCACGAATAGTAGCACACCTGAAAAAACGAAATGATCTAACCAAAGTAATAGATATTGGAGCAAACATAGGAGATACGGTTGCTTTTATTAAAAGTATGGCTGATGTGCCAATATTATGTATTGATGGCGAAGCAAAATTTGTGAAGTTACTTAGAGAAAACACATCCTCACTTGCCAATGTGTTTGTGTGTGAATCCCTAGTTGGTTCAGAAAACAAAAAAGTCACACTCCAACTGAAATCAGACAAAGGTACCGCCCATTTGCAAGAAGGTGGAAATGCTGTAATGATGCGCACGCTCGACAATATTTTAGATGAATATACTGAGTTTAAAACCTCTAATATCATCAAAACTGATACTGATGGGTTTGATACTATTATACTCAGGTCATGTGAGGTATTTTTGCAAAAAAATACGCCTATAATATTTATGGAATTCGATCCTCACCTGATAAAAAGAAATGGCGATGACGCATTCAGCTTTATAGAATTTCTAGAAAATTGCGGGTATAAATATTTTATTTTCTATACCAACGTAGGTGATTACATGTTATCTTGCTCATCTTCTGATAAGTCGATACTGCAGGAAATGATTCATTATTTTTCAGGCAGAAAACTAGATTTATTTGCAGACTTATGTGCATTTGCCGAAAATGACAAAAAAGATTATGAACAGATAACTGCTGATGAATTAATTTACTTCCGTAAAGTGAGAAACTACTAATTTTAATGAGGGTACTTTACGATCATCAAGCGTTCTCTTTACAGGATTATGGTGGCATTTCACGCATTTTCACAGAGCTTGTTTTGGGACTAACATCAAAGGGTATTGAGGTAAATTTACCTTTGCTTTACTCCAACAACTTCCACTTGAAAGAGGCAGGACTGCAACCTGATACGTTATTGCAAAAAATCACACTAAAAAAAAGAAGTCTAATATATGCCGTCAATGATTTGTATAACAAGTATGAAATAGGTAAGGGCAAGTTTGATATTTATCACCCTACTTATTATAAGCCTGATTTAGTAAATTATGCAAAAAACAAACCAGTTGTAGCTACTTATCACGACATGATAAATGAGAAATTTTCAGGTGTTTATAAAGAATTACAATCAGATAAATCAATAATAAGCCAGAAAAAAAGTCTGATAAAAAAAGCTAACAGCATAATTGCAGTTTCTGAAAACACCAAAAAGGACTTAATAGAGCTTTACGGCATTTCGCCCAATAAAATAAAAGTAATCTATCTAGGCAACTCATTTTCGGCCAATCCTGATTCATCATCGCCATTGGTTAAAAACCCATATTTGCTTTTTGTTGGGAATAGGGGGTTATATAAAAATTTTATTCCTCTTCTTACGGCTATTGCTCCGTTATTAATCAGCAACGATATTTCACTTGTGTGCGCTGGGGGAAAAACATTTGACTCCGCAGAACTTGATCACATAAAATCATTGTCTCTATTTCACAAAGTTCAACAAATTGCCATAAATGATGTGTCACTTGCAAACCTTTACAGCAATGCGATTTCTTTCATTTTTCCGTCCATGTATGAAGGTTTTGGGATACCTATACTTGAGGCTTTCTCCTGCAACTGTCCTTGTGTGCTGAGTAACAGGGGCTCTTTGCCCGAAGTGGCTGGCGATGCAGCAACTTATTTCGAGCCAGATGATTTACATTCAATGCATGCGGCTGTAAAAAAAGTAATTGAAGATCAATCGTTAACAATTAAGATGGTACAACGTGGCAAAGAGCGTTTGAAAAGATACTCTTGGACTAAGCACGTTCAAGACACAATTCAACTGTACAATGAAATAATCGCCTAATGAACCGCATCTCAATAATAACCATTTGCTTTAACAACCTCGATGACCTGAAGGCTACTTGTGCATCTGTAGATGGGCAAACTGTGCACCCTTATGAGCATATTATCATAGATGGCTCTACCAAAAGCGACATAAAAGAATTTCTCGAAAACAATCCTCAACCTCCCTACAGAAAATGGCTGTGCGAGCGCGATAAAGGCATTTCTGATGCGTTTAACAAGGGAATTAGCATGGCTAAGGGCGAAATAACTAATCTGCTCAATTCTGGTGATACACTGTACGAAAAAAACGTATTGCAAAAGGTACAGGCAGTGTTTGAGCACGATGCATCAGTAATGTGGTGCCATGGCAAGCTGAATATGCTACGGGGTGGTGTCTGGGTAGCCATTGGCAAACCATTTGATAAAGAAAAACTGTATAGGGGTATGCGTGGCACTATGCACCCCACAATGTATGTGCGCCGAGAAATGTATGACAAACATGGATTGTTTGATGTGAACCTCAAACTAGCTATGGATTATGATTTTCTTTGTAGGATAGCTAACGAAAAATCAGTGTTTTTAGAAGATACGCTAGCTACATTCGACCCCACCGGTGTAAGCTCTGAAAACTACGTGAAGGCTATGAAAGAGTCTTTTACACAGTATCGCAAGTATTACGGAAGCTCTGTAAAACAAACATTATGGGGCTGGCGGCTCACCGCTCTCCACCAGTTGCTGCAAAGCAAAGCGGGCAAAATGCTCTATGCACTAAAGGTGAAAATGGGCAAAGAGAACGCCTGATTAGGAGTTCTCTGCCATAAAAAATTGATATGCTTGTCTCAGTCCATCTTGCAAAGATGTTTTATGCTTCCAGCCCAAGCTGTGTAGTTTAGTACTGTCCATAAGTTTGCGGGGAGTGCCATCGGGTTTGGTAGCATCAAATATTGTTTCGCCTTCAAAACCCACAACCTGCTTCACCGCGTGAGCCAGCTCTCTGATAGTAACTTCTTCGCCTGTACCTACGTTTATAAATTCTTTTTCGTTGTATTTGTTCATCAGATACACACACGCATCGGCAAGGTCATCTACATACATAAACTCTCTGAGTGGTGTGCCAGTACCCCAAATCTCGGTGAATGTACTGCCAGATACTTTAGCCTCGTGAAATTTGCGCAAAAGTGCGGGTATCACATGCGAGTTTTGGAGGTGGTAGTTGTCGCCCTGTCCATACATATTAGTAGGCATTGCCGATATAAAGTTGCAACCATATTGATCCCTATAGGCTTCGCACATTTTTATTCCAGCAATTTTCGCTATTGCATATGGTTCGTTGGTTGGCTCCAGCAGACCAGTGAGCAGATATTCTTCTTTCAGCGGTTGTGGTGCCAGCTTTGGGTATATACAAGAGCTGCCCAAGAACAATAATTTCTTTACTTCGTGCACATAAGAGGAGTGTATAACATTTGCCTCAATAGCCAGATTGTCGTACAAGAAATCTGCCCTATAGGTATTATTGGCCATTATGCCGCCTACTTTTGCAGCTGCCAGAAACACATATTCTGGTTTCTCTTTCGCAAAAAAATCATTAACTGCAGCCTGATTGCGAAGATCTAGCTCTGCCGATGTGCGGGTAACTATATTGCTGTAGCCATTCATCTGCAGGCTCCTTACTATGCCCGAACCTACCATGCCTCTGTGCCCGGCTACAAATATTTTACTGCTGTGTTCCATTATTCGTAATGATTGGTAGTCTGAAAACCTGAGTTGTTGAGCAATACCTGTTTTCTGAAGTGCTGTAAGTCTGCTTCCACCATTTCTTTTGCCAGTTCATTGAGTGTGTATTGTGGCTCCCAGCCCAGCTTTTCTTTTGCTTTTGTGGCATCGCCCAGCAGTAGGTCTACCTCTGTGGGTCTGAAGTATCTTTTGTCTACTTCTACCACCACATCGCCCACTACAGCTTTGCAGTCTGCACTCAGTATTTGTGTTACCACACCTGTTTCCTGCTCTCCTGTACCATTAAATTCCACCTCTACACCAGCATGCCTAAAAGCCAGCTTCACAAAATCTCTTACAGAGGTAGTGACTCCTGTAGCTATCACAAAGTCTTCGGGTTCTGGCTGCTGCAATATGCGCCACATAGCATATACAAAGTCTTTGGCATGTCCCCAGTCGCGTTTAGCATCCAGATTGCCCAGCCACAGTTTCTTTTTTAATCCCAGTACTATTTCTGCTACACCTCTGGTTATTTTGCGGGTCACAAAGGTTTCGCCACGCAGCGGACTCTCATGGTTGAAGAGTATACCGTTACACGCATACATTCCATAGGCTTCGCGATAGTTTACAGTTATCCAGTAAGCATATAGTTTTGCCACCGCATAAGGCGACCTCGGGTAAAACGGAGTGGTTTCGTTTTGGGGTATTGCCTGCACCTTGCCATATAGCTCAGATGTAGATGCCTGATATATTCTGGTTTTTTTCTCCAGCCCCAGTATACGTATCGCTTCCAGTATACGCAGAGTGCCAGTAGCATCAGTATTAGCCACATATTCAGGCTCTTCAAAGCTCACCTGAACGTGGCTCATGGCACCCAGATTGTAAATCTCATCTGGTTGCACCTCTTGTATGATACGTATTATGTTGGTAGAGTCTGTAAGGTCTCCGTAGTGTAGTTTGAACAATACGTTGCTTTCATGCAAGTCTTTGTACAAATGGTCTATGCGTGCAGTGTTTATAAGCGATGTACGCCTTTTTATTCCATGCACCTCATATCCCTTGCTCAGCAGCAATTCTGCCAGATATGCACCATCTTGTCCTGTTACACCTGTTATCAGGGCCTTTTTCATTATTACTTATTTTTGGCAAATATAACTTAAGTGTGGGGCTACCTAACCTCTTTACTTAAAAACAGAAAGAGTGAAACCCTACGTTACTTTCATTTTATGCTAGGAGCTTATTGTATAATCTTGTAGAGCAGAATATGGTGTTTACATGGGTGTCAGCATACACAAAATAGCCTTTTGCTGCCATCAGGTCCAATATGCTCTTACGTTTCACCAGTGCTCCTTTTGCATTGTAGGTTACAGTTTCTACACACACTAGTAGTGGTTGGTAGTTTTCGAAATCAAGATTTTGCAATATAGTTTCATCAAGACCTTCTACATCTAGCGATATAATTGTAGGACCCCCTTTGAAGTTTTCTGCTATCACATCATTCACATTTTTCAGCGGTAGCTTCACTATTTGTTTTATAGGCATGCCTTCTCTTTCATTATTGGCTGCCTCCTCTTTAGAGAAGGTATTAACGGCAGTATGTTTTTTGCCAAACATATAATAATCAGCCTCGGTTTGGTTGTCACTACCTATACCAAAGTTGAGCACCTTGTCGTGAGGTCTTACTTTTTTGAGCATTGTACACAAATCGGCATTGGGCTCAATAAGCACTCCATAATAGCCCCTCATATAAAAACTGTACGTATTGCTGCTACTTATAGGTTCATTGGCACCTATATCCAGATAGGAGATGTCAGATACGCCATATCGCTCCAGCATTCTCAGCATGATGATGTCTTCGCCATATTGCGAAAAGGTAACATTACCTATACCCGTCATAGTAGGCCAAAATGACTTGAGTTTACGAGCTATTCTTTTTAACTTTTGTGACATTCAATAGTTTGATTGGTACAATATGGCACTATACTGAGTCCAAAAGTAAAGAAAACCAGTTATTAGTATGCTGCTTTTGTACATTACCTGCAATACTTACCTTTGTTGGGTATGGGTATCGTTTTCAGGCAGTCTGCTAAGAATTCTATTGTCACTGGCATGGGGGCAATACTGGGGGCAGCTATAATATGGTTATCTACCCGATACATAGGTAAACGTGAGTTTGGTTTCATCGGTAATTTCACTAATTATGCAGTCACACTTTCCCAAATCCTGCTGTTGGGGCTCAATAGTACGTTGGTAGTGTACATCCATCGGTTTGCCCAAGATGAAAAGAAGAAAAAACTACTCATCACTTGGTGTTTTGCATTGCCGGGGGCGATACTGTTGCTCACCAGCATAGTATATTTTTCACTTCGCTCTTGGATATTGCATCATTTTCAGCCTGCCGATCAGCCATTTATGGATAGGTATTTTATTTGGCTGCCCATATTCACGCTACTATTCATTTACATGGTAATATTTGAGCAGTATTTGGGCTCACAAATGAAAGTAGCAGTATCTGCTTTTATGCGAGAGGTGGTGTTGCGAATAGCCACTGTTATTTTGATACTCTTATTCGGCTTTGGCTATGTTTCCTTCAGCGTTTTGGTGATAGGTACTATACTGTTGTACCTGCTGCCCGTAGGCATACTTTTATTCTTAGTTACCCGCACTAAAGACTTTGGCTTATCTCGTACAACCTCCGATTTTTCGCCTGCTGAGTATAAAGAGATGGCACACTTCTCTTGGTATCATTTTCTGCTTACAGCCTCTGTCTTGCTGATAGGGTACCTCGATGCATTGTTGCTGCCCTTTTACGATCATCAGGGTTTTAGTGCCGTAGCTGTATATCGTGTAGCAGTTTTCCTTATTTCTTTTGTGCTGCTGCCTATGAAGGCCCTTATACCAGCAAGTTTCACCGTACTGGCAAAGGCATTTGCTGAGAATGACCTAGCCAAAGCAAGTGATCTCTTTTTGCGATCTTCTATCAACATTCTTATAGCTACCGTAGGCATATCGCTAGTGCTATGCTGCAGTTTGCCCAATCTGGTTTTGATAATGAAAGAAGGTTATGCCGACATAATACCAGTTTTCCTGATATTGTTTGCGGGCAATATTGTGAATGTAGCAACCGGTATGAACGATCAGGTACTGTCTATCACTAACTATTACAAGTTCAATTTTTATGTGTCTATTGTCCTGCTGGTAGTTCTTTTTGTGCTTATACGCACCTTGGTGCCACAATACAGCATATATGGTGCAGCATGGAGTACCACCATCACATTGATAGTTTTCAATGCTATCAAGTGTTTTTATGTTTGGAAAAAGCTAAGAATACTGCCATTTTCGACCAACACATTATTGGTTTTGGTGGCAGCTGTACCAGCACTGGCTGTAGGCTACTTTTTTCCACACTTGTTTGATATGACCCGCCACAAGTATATCCATGCTTTTATGGATACTTCTATACGCAGTATGCTCATAGTTGTGGTTTACTTCGTGATGCTGATATGGCTGAAACCATCGCAAGATATGGTAGAATACATAGGCACTGTGCGCAAAAACAAACGTCTGTTCTAGCAATACCTAAAGACTTATAAGCGACTCGAACGGATTGAGCAGGTTTTCATACGACATCAGATCTACCTTTATGCTGCCCACTGCTATGGGGCTATTGATGCGCAGGGGCACGTGATTTTTATCGTCGCTTACCCAGATCGTCATTTTTTCACCCCCACTAAACAAGGTGCCCTCTATCAGCAATGGTGCTATCTTAATGGCGCGGAACGTACCTTTTTTGGTCTGTATTTGTTCCTTGCCCAGATACTTGATATACAATGAATAAATTTTATCGTCCAGAAACATTTCGAATGGTATACGGTCGCCAGGTTGATACTTGCTGTAGTCAATGTTGCGTGCAAAGTAAATAGCCGATAATACATCCTGAGTGCAGGGTGTGATGCTATATGCCTTCCCTGCGGCAATTGCTTTCTTTTCGTTTCTGTCGAACTTTACATCCTGGTTGAACCTGAATCCGCCTTCATCTACATTGCGTACAAAACGCATAGGTAGTTGGGTTTCGTGGTCTACATAGCTTTCGTACAAATCCTCAACCTTATAAAACCATTCGTATGATTTCAGTGTTTTGCCATCACCTTTTATATGAAAAGCCTTACGACCATTGTGCTCAGTTTCTTTGGCACTAAATACAGCATCTCCTGCATGTATCCACACAAAGCCCATATTGTAGTACACCTTAAAAGTAAGTTTTTCACCACTTCTGTAACTCGTATTGCGGGTATAGCAAAAGTCTGTCTGTGCATTACCCACAACAGGTATGTCTATTGCCATCAAAAACATAAGTACCAACAACCAATTTGAGTTACTACCTACTTTTGTAGGGCGTTGATGAGTACTGCCATTCTCTCTATTCATTACAGCTATTTTACCCATTTCATTTTTATTATTAGTATGCTCCCTATTATTGCTGGCAGTATCAGGTTTATCACCCAAATGCTCGTAGTAGCTGCCAGTATCCCAATACTATTTGGCGAAACCTGACTGAAAATAAACAAACCTACTGCCCCTCTTATACCTAGCTCTGTAAGCGCAAGTGATGGCACTACTGCCATAACCCAAAAAAACAAAGCCGCCATACAAAATCCCTGAAGCAATGGCACCTCTACATTCAGCCATAACAGTAAAAACAAATATTGTGCCGTAAACACCAGCACGCGCAGCAGTGACAGTGCCAATACCTTCATTTTGTTGCTGTTGCCTATTCTGCTCATAAGTTTGCTATATAGCGCAAAACGGCGCAAACGCTTGCTGGTGGCTAATAGCGGCAACCACATATCTGACCGCCAATACATAACGGCAATAAGAATGTTAATTATAATACAAACTACCCAAACCACCTTTGCCATAATAGCAGGTAGCAGTATTCCTCCTATCATAGTGTCACCGGCTGACAATAAGTGCATATGATAGTAGGTAAGCCCCACCAACCCCAGAAAATAGATACCTGCTAGCTGAGACAATATACCCGATACCGATACAACCAGATACCGTATAGTATTACTACCCCCCAAATACAATATTCTGCCCGGATATTCTCCTACTCTGTTTGGGGTAATGATAGAAAAAGCGATACCTGCTAAGTAAGACCCCAATGCAGTAGTATACCGCACTGGTGCCGCCCAAGACATAAGTGTGTACCACTTGTAGCTCTCCAGAAAACTATTCACAAAAACCAACGCTAACGCAAGTGCCAGATAAATAGATTTGCCGGTATGTTGCCATGTACTGCTGGCTATACCAGTTAGCTGCTTAACTATCTGTGCATATATAGCCCAGAGCAACAATAATGATATTGCTGCACCTACCGCATAGTTAAGCCTTATTTTGGTACTTTTGTTCACACTTAAAACTCCTGCTTTTTTTGAAAGATAACAAGATCATCCTAGGTATCGACCCCGGCACACTCATTATGGGTTACGGACTGATATCTGTCAACAAAAGTAGTGTTTCACTTATAGAAATGGGTGTATTGCATTTGTCTAAGCACAAAGACCACTCAGAAAGATTACGTTTGATATTCAAAAAAATGGAAAGCCTCATAGCACTGCATCAACCTGCCGAAGTGGCTATAGAAGCTCCTTTCTTTGGCAAAAACGTGCAAAGTATGCTAAAGCTAGGCAGAGCACAGGGAGTGGCAATAGCAGCAGCCATGATGAGCGGCTTGCAAGCGGTAGAATACTCGCCCCGTAAAATAAAACAATCCGTTACAGGCAGGGGTAGTGCCACTAAAGAGCAAGTGTGGATGATGCTGCAGCATACGCTGAATATTGTAGATGATGTAAAATACATGGATGCCACCGACGCAGTCGCAGTAGCATTGTGTCACCACTACCAAAACAGAACTGCTGTACAACTGGAAACCACCAAAATAGCAGCCCCTGCTAAAAAGAAAAAAGCAGGCGATTGGGCTTCTTTTGTGGCACAGAATCCGGACAGGATTAAATAAATTCCCTGCTTAACATATACGACTTTAATTTTTATTCTAACAACTTTCAATAGTTGTACTATATTAGCAGTTGGAAACTATTTTATATGTCGCAACCCAAACTGAAAATACTTTTAGTGGAAGATGATCCTGTACTGGGGTATGTGGTAAAAGACTACCTGCAAAAACAGGAATACGAAGTTACTCATTGCACAGACGGTGATGCAGCTTGGCATCAGTTTATGAAAAACATCTTTGACATTTGCCTGCTCGACATTATGCTACCAGGCAAAAAAGATGGCATGGAACTAGCCAACAGCATAAGAAAAAAGAATGAAAACATTCCTATCATTCTCCTTTCCTCTAAGAACATGGACAATGATAAAATTGCGGGTTTCGAGAGTGGCGCAGATGACTATGTAACAAAGCCCTACAACCTTCAAGAACTATTGATGCGTATACAGGTGTTTGTAAAGCGTAGCAAGAAAAAGGAAAATGTGGGTCCGCTGTCTTTTAACATCGGTGATCTGGTGTTTGATTATACCAATCTGTTGCTCAAGAATGAAAAAATTGAGTATCAGCTCACACAGCGAGAAGCTGACCTAGTGCGCTACCTTTGCATGAACCCCAATAAGGTCCTGAAAAGAGACGAAATTCTAATGAATGTATGGGGCAAGGACGATTACTTTTTGGGGCGCAGTATGGACGTATTCATTACCAAGATACGTAAATACCTGAAATCGCAGACAGAAGCAAAACTGCAAACCATACACGGCATAGGCTTTAAATTTATCTACAACCCTTCTTAACAAGAAGGGTTTTTTTATAACATGCAGGTGCTTATTTCACTGTTGGCGCAGGCACCCCACCATTGGTTGCCTTGGCTTCTTGGCGCAGTTTTATCTCCTTGTAGGCTGCGTAGCACACAGGCAATAGTATAATGGCTAGGAATATTATCACAGCTATTATGCCATTATTGCGTATTGTTTTCTCGTCTTTTATAGATTCTGCCACTGATTCTTTATTAAGATATTATTAAATTATCTGAGAGCTTTATGTATCACAGCTTTTTCTTCAGCATGTCTATTACCCCTTCTTGTTGCAAAATTAAATAACCTATTCGGTCATCAGAAATTCCTTGCCTTAACTGGTAGGTAAATTTATAATCGCCAGAGGCTGAGATATTGGTTACAAAGTAATAGAACAAAATTCTGCTGTCGTTGCTAAACTGCTGTGCTACCTCATACAGATGCGTAGATAGTGCCATAATGTGGTTGGGGTGGTTCATGAGGCCCTCTACTACTGCTCTGGTACACTCGCAGGCATCGTGTACATTAGTGCCTTTAAACAATTCATCCATCAGTGCCAGGTGAGGACGCTCACTACTCAGCTTGGCAGCTATTTGCTTCATCCGTTGCACCTCTGCATAAAAGTAGCTTTCACCTTTCAGTATGTTATCTTCGGCATGCATATTAGTAATGATACCCTGCATAAAGCTGGTACGCAATCGGGCGGCAGGTACACCCATTCCTAGGTGTGCTAGCAGTGAGCTGATGCCTACAGCCCTTAGAAAAGTGGTTTTGCCCGACATATTTGCGCCAGTAAGCAAAAGGAAGTTTTTGCCAGCCCCAAAACTCAAATCGTAACATACCGGTGTAGCCAGCAGTGGATGATATATTGCCTCACCCTCCAGCAGTACAGGCAGCTCTGGTGCCAGGTCTGCAAACACCAGCTTATGCTCATTGGTGGCGCTCGCCATAGACTGCCATGCGTCTAGTAGCGCATAGCTGGCTATGAGCCTGTAAGTGGTATTTTTCAGCTCGCGGCGGGCATGATACTGCAATCTGGCCAGTGTCGCAAAGGGCGTATGCTCGCTTATTGCTATGAGTTCGTTTATTAGTTTGTGCTCCAGATTGCCCTTCATTTTATTTAGCTCGGTAAGCAGGCGCACAGGCACATCGGGCATATCTGCAATAGCTGTCAATTGAAGGCAACCCTTCAGAAAGTCGCACAGATGCGACAAAGAAAACTTTGTAAAAAAATACTCCCTTTTGTTGAATAGTTTCTGAAAGGTGGGTGTAAGCATTGCTGCCAGCCCGCTGGGAGGAGCAGAAGCACCCTCTGCCGACTCAAAAAACTTATCCAGCATCACTATCGTACCATTCAGTATCACTACTGGCCACAGCTCAGTATGGCTACTCCAAAATTTTATGGTATCCTGCACTGCTACCAGTTGCTCGTAGCTATCGGGCGGGTTTAGTAGGTGCTTGCGCAGCGTATCTCTGCCTGCCTGAGTAGTAGTACGGTCTATGAGTGCAAACACGCCACCACTACCGTCGGCAGGGAATACCGCCAGATCTCTGAGCGTGGTTTTATCGTTTTGCATTTATAGTCATTTTCTTCATTAGCTGCTCACCTTTCACTTTCACACTGCTTACAATGCCGTTTCATTTTATCCTCTGCTAAACTTCACTCTCTGTCCACGGCAGGCATCATTTACTTGTCCGTTTGTGTAGGCAATGTCTCCGTTTACAAAAGTGGTATGTACTGATACTGGGAAGGTATGCCCCTCAAATGGCGACCAACCGCACTTGTACAATAGGTTTTGCTTAGTCACCGTCATTTGTTCGTTCATGTTTACCAGCACCATGTCTGCATGGTAGCCCTCGCGCAGGTAGCCACGCTCTGCTATATTGAAACACACCGCCGGAGCATGACTCATTTTTTCTACTACCTTTTCTATACTTATTTTTCCTTCTTTGGCATATTGCAGCATCAACTGTAAAGAGTGTTGTACCAATGGCAATCCCGATGGCGCCTTCTGGTAAGGTTGTTGTTTTTCGTCACATGTGTGTGGGGCGTGGTCTGTGGCTATTATATCCAGTCGGTCATCGAGCAGGGCTGCCCACAATGCAGCTTTGTTTTCGGCGGCTTTTATGGCAGGGTTGCACTTTATCAGATTGCCGTGTTGTGCATAGTCATCGGCGGTGAAGTGCAGGTGGTGTACACACACTTCTGATGTAATTCTTTTATCTTCTAGAGGCAGCATATTGCCAAACAGTTGCAACTCTCGGGCTGTAGATATGTGCAGTATGTGCAAGCGGGTATTGTGCATCTTGGCAAGCTGCACCGCCGAAAACGAACTCTCGAAACACGCTTCTGTATTGCGTATCAGCGGATGGTAAGACGCATGGTCAGCATCTTTGTATTGTTCTTTGTTGGCATTTATCACATTTTCGTCTTCGCAGTGAGTGGCTATTAGTAGCTCTGCACCAGCAAATATGCGTGATAGCGTGATGTAGTTGTCCACCAGCATATCACCGGTGCTCGACCCCATAAATATCTTGATACCGCAAACGTCGTTTTTCTTAGCATTGGTACGCAATACCTCTTCAACATTGGTGTTAGACACACCCATAAAAAACGAATAGTTAGCTACAGCCGTCTTCGCTGCTATCTGGTATTTATCCTCCAGCAACTCTTGTGTTAGTGCCGCTGGTATAGTATTAGGCATCTCCATAAATGTGGTAGTACCTCCCGCCACAGCAGCGCGTGCCTCTGTGCCTATAGTGGCCTTGTGTGTGAGGCCTGGCTCTCTGAAGTGTACCTGATCATCTATCACACCCGGCATCAGGTGCAGCCCTTCTGCGTTTATCTCTTCACAGTTGCCAGTGGGCTGTATGTTGTTGCCTATATGCTCTATACGACCGTTTTTTATCAGCACATCCTGCACTTTGCTGGTGCCTTCATTTACTACCGTTGCGTTCTTTATCAGTTTTGAAAACATATATCTATCTTAGTGCCCTGAAATAAAGGGTGACGTATGCCCCTTAAGCACTAATGCAAATCTACCAAATACACTTTTGAAAAACTCTTTTATGCTCAAAAAAGCTTTACTACTCTCTTCATCGGTGCTGATAGCTGCTGCTGCTAGTGCCCAAACCACTTTTCTGCAACTGGGCTCAGACGGATATCACTACATAGACCGTTGGGAAACCCTTTCTGGCAGATTGTGCGATAGCTTGGCAAATGGAGATAAACCAGAATCAAGAAGAAATATTGTGCGTTTTATTGAATCGCTCAATAATGGACCAGTACCCGCTGTAAACGACAGTGGGAATAATGTAATAGAGATCAATGCCAGTAACAAACTAGGCAGAAAGATAAACTACATAGACCACTACAACATGCTGCAGATGGTATCTGAAAGCGGTGAGTGGGCAGGTGACGAAAACGGAGCTATAAATTCTCGTCGGTCTTTGTTCAATACCTTTTATACCAAACAATACAATTTTGCCTACGTCAAAACCAACAACTTTTTTGCGGTGGTAAATCCCGTAATGAGTGGCATGGCGGTAATGCAAAACAATAACATAAGTGTAGACCCAGTTACTAAAACAGCAATACCCAATACCACCCTTGCCAATAGCCAGGGTGCTGAGGTGCGTGGCTGGATAGCTAAGAAAATTGGTTTCTACACTATGATAACCGATAATCAGGAAAGCTACCCCTACCATGTAAACAACTGGGTGCAGCGCAAGCTGGGAGCCGTGCCAGGGGCAGATTATTACAAAAGTCCACGTACGCAGTTTGGCAGGTATGACTACTTGCAGGTAAGCGGATACATCAATGCCGACATTGTGAAAAACCATGTCAGTGCTACTTTTGGTTTTGGCAAACACTTTATAGGCGATGGTTTCACCAGCTTGTTTCTTACCGACCAATCATCCAACATGCCTTTCTTAAGGATACAGACTCGTATCTGGAAGCTCAACTACGAATGTCTGTTTATGGAGCTTACACCACAATACGTAAAAACAGCCGACCGTATTCTACCACACAAATACAGCACTATACGCTACCTGAATATGAATGCTACCCGCTGGCTGAATGTAGGTCTGTTTGAGTCGCAGGTATTTGCACGTACTGGTGGTTATGAAATATCTTACCTCAATCCTGTTATACTTACCACAGCTATGAGCCGCTACAATGGTGCTGGCGACAAATCTATGCTGGGACTGAGTGCCAAGGCTATCATTGCTCAAAGGTTTCAACTATACGGTCAGTTTCTGCTCAATGAGTTCAGGATAGGGGAGCTTACTGGTGGCAACAAATGGTATGGCAACAAATGGGGTGTACAAATGGGTGGTAAATACTTCAATGCTCTGGGCATAAAAAACCTGGACCTGCAAGGCGAAATAGATGCCGTGCGCCCATACACTTACTCGGCTCAGGACACTATCGCCAACTATACCAATTACAACCAACCTATGGCAGACCCACTGGGCTCAGGCTTTATAAAAGCTATAGCTCAGATACGTTATCAGCCCTTACGCAACCTCACTGTTACGGCCCGTGCCACCTACTACATGCGTGGCAATGACTATGATAGCACCAACTATGGCAACAACATCTTTAAGGCATACCCTACAGCAACTACACAGTATGGAGTAGCTATGATAAACGGCCCCGAAAGCCGCTGCAAAATGCTAAGCCTCAACCTTGCTTATCAGGTGCGCCGCAATATGTTTGTAGACCTGGGTGGGGTGTACCGCAACTACGAAAATGTAGAAGGCAAATACCCTCATGTATCTACCACAGGCACTTTCACCAGCCCGCTTACCACTACTTACTTTTACTTTGGTATCAGGCTCAATGCTCAAAGAAGGGCTTACGATTTCTTTTAACTGAAACAATAATACGCTACGCATTACCTGACATGCATAAAGAGGGCGCAACATACTAGTTGCGCCCTCTTTATGTATTACTAGCATTGCAGTTCTAGAATGTGTATCTGAACATGGGCACCGGGAAAAAGCCTTGTTGATAATTGTTCACAATGCGGTTGGTACGGCGGTCGTAAGTTTGGTTAAATACATTTTTGTTGTTAGTCACGTTTTGTAGGTCTACAGAAAACTCCATCGTACTTTTCCTAAACTCTTTCCGGTAGGCAATCTTAAAGTCGGTGCGAAAATAGTCAGTTTGTTTCTCTGAAAACGCAAGCTCAGTGCGGTACACAGCAGTGCCCGCAAACTGCGATGCGGTGAGATTGAGCGGGGTCAGATACCTGCCACCTATAGTAGTTGCTTTTACATTCACCGCCAATACACTACCTTTTTTTCCTACCTTAAACTCTTTACCTGCCAACACATTCAGCACATGCCCTGTGTTGAAAGCAGTATTGCGCTCCACACCATCACTGCCTTCATATCTAGACCTTATTAAAGAACCTGTTATCAAAAAATAAAAACCTTTACTCAGAAAATGCTCTACAGTCAGTTCGGCACCATAGTTATATCCCTTACCCTTATTCACCAAGCTATCACGATTGTCCAATCCAAAATCAGCTCCCGAATTCAGTACTGAAAATGAACTAGCAGACGACTCTATTGGCACATTACCTATAAGCTGATAGAAGGTTTCTGCTTTGATGCGCATTGACGATGATAGGTTAAGATCATAAGAAGCCACAAAATGATTGCTCTGCGTAAAATCCATATTCTTGTTGGTGAGTGCATATCCGCCAGTAGCATTGGGCGTGCGCACCAGATAGTTGTACACATTTTGCGCCTGACTATGCAATCCATATCCAAGGCTCACCGAATTGCGGGTATTGATAGTATACCTCATACCTGCCCTTGGCTCTGCCACAAAACTATTGTTGAGGTCCAGATACTGAAAGTGCATTCCACCCACCACCGATAGGTCTTTTGAAAACCTGTGTTTCCATTGTGCAAAACCCTGATACAGGCCCATATTGCCGCTTTGGTCGGCATATACCCTGTCTGGCTGCTGAGGGTACATACGCTTGTAGTTCATATCATAGCTTATGTTTTCGTAGGTCAGCCCTGTTTGTAGGTTGTTTTTTGCATTAAACTTGTACATATATAGCCATTGCACAGACAGCTTGCCTGTGCTAAAATCGGCCAGCTCACTTGGGTGAGTTGTATAGTCCGATTGACTTATAGAATCATTCGTGTACAACTGGTCTGTGGTAGAGTATCCAACTATCAATTTGGTGGTGGACTTTTCGCTTAGTAAATGTTCAAAAGATGCTCCTGTTATAGTAGTTCCGAATTTTGTTTTTTGGTCAGAAAACGGATTGCCACCATACAGGTCTGGCTTGGTGGTGTCTATGTCCTTACCCAGAAAATCGGCACGGCTATTGCCAGCAATACCAAACACAGATAATTTGCTTTTTTTACTCAGGTCGCTCACCACTTTATAGTTCACATCCTGATACACTGGCACTGCCGTACCAGTACCCAGATTCAGACCTAGCTCCTTGAACACACTGAGTGTACTATAACGGTAGTTAATGAGGTAAGAAGTTTTTTTGTTTTTACCTATTGGGCCTTCTGCTCCTCCCTCAAAACCATTGAAGCCAATCTGTGCCACATATTCTGCTTTGTCCCTATTGCCATTGCGCAGCTTTATATCAAATGCGCCTGCTAGAGCATTACCATACTGTGCCGGGAAAGCACCAGTCAGGAAGTCAGACTTGGCTATGTTGTTGTTATTCAACATACTCACCGGTCCGCCAGTGCTGGTTATAGTCCCAAAGTGGTTGGGGTTGGGCGCATTGAGCCCTTCTATTTGCCACAGCATACCAGTGGGCGAGTTGCCACGCACTACTATGTCATTTCGGCTATCGTTTCCGGCTACTATACCAGCAAAGTTGGCTGCCATACGCGATGGGTCGCCCAGCGCACCGGCATACTTCTTAGTCTCATCCACATTAAACGAGCGAGCACTGATCAGTGCCATATCATTGATAGTGCGGTTTTTGTCTTTACCACGGTCATAACTTATCGTTACCTCATTCATGTTCACTACAGCCTCCTGCAGTGCTATATCCAGATTCACTTCTTTACCCGCAGTTACCACTACATCGTTAATTACTTTGGCTTCGTAAGAAATGTATGATATTTTCAGGGATCGGCGACCTATGGTCACGCTATCTATACTGAATCTGCCATTCTCATCTGTAGCAGCCCCTCTAGCGGGGGTAGTGTTCAGCACAGTTACTATAACTCCTGTCAGGGGCACGCGCGACGCCTCGTCATATATATAGCCAGTTATGCGCTGAGTTTGTTGCTGGGCATGCACCTGCATAGCTGCCAGCAAGGAAAGTAAAACAACTAAAATTCTGTTCATGATTAAATAGTTTTGTTCCGCAAAAGTCTATACTATTCCTTTGTTTTCCCTTAACCCAAATCAATAAAGCAAAACCATCAGTATTTCTTAACCCAGATCAATATTGTGCCGCTGCCACGACGGTCTTTTTAGAGCTGCGTGCTTTAATGCGGCTTAGTGCCTCGGGAGTAATGCCCAAATAAGACGCAATCATATACTGCGGTACTCTTTGAATGAGCCATGGCGTTTCTGTTACTACTTTCTGATACTTACTTTCCACGCTTTCAGTTACATTATTGGAGCTATTTCTACATTTATCTATAAACAGATTTTCTGCTATCCTTCTGCCTATCATATTAGCCTCAGGCACCAAATTGTAAAGGTGCTGTAGTCCTTCATAATTTATTTCTACAACTTCTGTATCTTCTAGTGCTTTAACAGCTGTTTCGGCAGGTTCTCTCATCAGAAAGCTAGCATAGTCGCAGCAATAGGATATTTCTTTAAAAAACTCAATGATTTTTTCCCTGCCATCTATTACATAATATATCTTCAGTAGGCCGTGATTCACAAAGGAAACATGGTTGCAAATTTGCCCTTCGCGGAGCAAGTATTCCCCTTTTTTTATGGTTCTGGTGCTTAGTAGGCTTTCGCAAATGTTCCAGCTATCCTCAGTGAGCGTAGGTAGCAATCCGGTATAGTATGTTTTTATTTTATTGTATTTCCCTGAATTTTCCATTTAGTAGTTCTTGTTTGCTATAATAATGCTACAAAACTTAAATTTTATGCTTCTTTCCTGTTTCAATATCAAGTGCGTTTATTTGTGAGGGTCAGTGTACCTACTATCGGTAGCCAGTGTATTATCTGTAAGGGTATTGAGAAATGCCACCAGATCTGCTTTGTTTTGTGCAGTAAGCCGTAGTCCTGTGCCCATAGTAGCCTGCAACGCAGCGTCTAGCGATGGCGATGATTTTATACCACTGTTGTAGTGATCTATTACCTCCTCTAGTGTACCAAAACGACCATCATGCATGTACGGTGCAGTGAGCGCTATATTGCGCAGTGAGGTCACTTTAAACTTGCCTCTGTCGGCAATATTTTGAGTCACCTTTTCCCTACCTATATCTACTATATCTGATGCCAAATCAAGACCATTATTGCGATAGTCATTGTTAGAAAAATTGAACCCGCTGTGGCAGTGCGCACAGTCGGCACCAGACTGTGCCGGAAAGAATTCGTTGTACTCCGTAAAAAATAATTTTCTGCCCCTTTCTTCACTTTCGCTCAGCGTAGCTGTGCCCGCCTGATACTTATCGTACTTAGACTGGTTAGACACTATACTATTCATAAACTGCTCCATAGCTAGCGATATCTTTTCGGCATTAATTTCGCTGTTGCCAAATGCCCTTAAAAACTGATCTCTGTATTCTTTCTTTGCAGTTAGTTTAGCTACCACATTATCCAGTTTTTCGTTCATCTCCAGCGGGTCTTGTATGGGCATCAGCGACTGATGTCTCAGCAATGTACTTCTGCCATCCCAAAAGAAACCTTTGGTATGCCAAGCCGTATTAAATACACTCATTGCTTGCCTGCCTCCACGCTTACCCTCTACGCCTAGCGAAAAACGTGCAGTGTCTGTAAACCCATGCGACTGTATGTGGCAACTAGCACATGACTGAGTGTTGTTTTTAGACAACAGCTTTTCATAAAACAACATTCTGCCCAGCATCACGCCCGCATTGGTAGGGGCATTGTCTGTAAACACAGGTGCGGGAAATGCACCAGTTTGCAAGTTGTAACTAGTAGTATCGTACGTTACAGGGTCTGGCGATATGGTGTCTTTTTTGCATTGGCTCATCACCAGTACTATTGCCGTAAACCCTAATATTGAAAGTGCTTTTTTATGGTTCATTCTGTAAGTTTTTATTGCCAGCAAACGCCGTATCTGTCAATGTATACAAGAAGGCTATCAGGTCTTCTTTTTCACTGGTGCTAAGCCCCATCGGTTGTAGCATAGGGCTTTTGTTGGGGTGAGGTTTCCCTCCGCTATTATAGTGATCTATAACGTCGTGCAGTGTAGCCATAGCCCCATCATGCATGTAAGGTGCAGTGAGTGCTATATTCCTTAGCGATGGCACTTTGAACCGGGCATTGTCTGCACTATTGCCCGTAAGTCGCTCCCTGCCATTGTCGGCATACACGTCGTACAAACCATTGTTTTCAAAGCTATAGTTAGTGAAGTTGAATCCGCTATGACAGTTGCCACAATTGGTCCGTGTGCTATAAAACAAGTTCATACCGCGTTTTTCGGATTGTGTTAGTAAGCCTGTATATCCTCGATGCAAATACTTATCATAGGTGCTGTTGCCGCTTATCAGTGTACGCTCAAAGGTGGCTATAGCGCGGGTTATCACATAGGGGTCGGGCTCTCTGCCAAACACCTCTTTGCTCATAGCCACATATTCAGGTATCTCCTTCAGTCGGGCTGCTATTTCTACTATATTGAAGTTGAATTCATCGTGCTCTTGTATAGGCACCAGTATCTGCATTTCCAGTGTAGGCACACCACCCTCACGGGTATAGTATGGGTGGTAGGCTATGTTGGCCAGACTAGGAGAATTGCGTCTACCCACAGTTTTGCCTGCTCCTATACTCTTAGACACATCATCGCTGAAGGCTAAAGATACCTTGTGACAAGAACCACAATTGATTGAATTGTCTACAGACAGTACATTGTCGTAAAACAACTTTTTCCCCAGCTCCCATTTACGCATCGTAAACGGATTGTCGGTAGGGTAGGGCACATCCGGAAAACCCATCGGCACCGTTATTAGGTCTTCCTGTTTTGTATGCTCTGTTACAACTTCTTTTTTACTACAAGAATATAGCACCATCATCACACCTGCCAGCCCACTTATTATTCTCGTGTACCTCATACCAGCTACTCTATTACCAGCTTGTTGTTGGCAATGCTGCCGTCGGCCATTTGTGCCTTTACAAAGTACAATCCCGCTTGTTTCAGATTAATGCTCACATTACTAGTTCCTGCTTTCTTTTCAGTAGTCAATACTACTCTGCCTTGCAGGTCTGTAATAGTTATTATTCCTGTCTGTAGTGCATTGCCAAATGATAATGTAGTATTGCCATTTTGCGCAGGGTTTGGGAAAATAACCAATGTATTGTTAGTAGCTGCTACCCCTGTTACAGATACTGGCGTACCTGCCGAAAATACATGGTTCTTGAAATTGTTGAGCACTGCTGCCTCATCGCTGCCTGAGCCGTGAGCTATAAGCCCCGACGATACATTGATGCCTCTTAGTGCCTGTGTATAGTCGGCATTGAGCGCTATTACCAGTTTGCCACCTACCATTGTTCCGCTCACGTTTACAGTCGCTTTGTCATACAGGTTGTTGCCCAGTGCATGCACTTCATATGCCTGCCCCAGCGAGCTGCCCGCCATACCTTCCATAGCCACAAACCTATACCCCGATGACCAACCCCAATGCATAGATGGTGTTTTGGGTGCCAGCGGATGACCAGATGGTTGCAGCGATGGGTCTGCATTGTTTACAGGCGTATCTACACCTATATAAAACGTTATTGCCTCTACCGATGTAATGGGGTACGAGCCCAACGCATCAGCCACATTTGCACTTCCGTTCGCCAGTATATAATGATTGGGAATATTAGTTACTGTTCCCCCATCATGTTTGATGCTTATTTTAGAGATGTAGTACTCTAGGCGGGTTACATTGAAGTTATTGCCCAAATTATTAGCAGTAGCAGTATTGAACGCAAAATCCGATGAGCCTAGTTTGTGTCTTATCTGCAGTTCTACAGGTGTTTGTGCATACAGCACACTAGCCGTCATAGTAGCAGCTACCACCATAAATCCCTTCACTATTCCAGACAATTTCATATTTCAGTGTTTTATTAAGTTAATACACAAATTTAGTACTGCACACAAAATCACTAGTCTGCATACTTGATTACTATACAAATATAGTAATTAATACACACTCTTTCACCATTAAATACACCATTGCTGGTAAATTGCCTATTTCCCCCGACCTTTGCCCCGCAATGAAGAATCTGGGTGCGCTGAATAAATATTTCCTTAAGTACAAGTGGCGGTTGATGCTGGGTATGTTGTTTGTGGTTGTTTCCAGCAAGTTTGCCGTAATGCCTGGCAATGTAATCAGAGACATACTAGACGATGTGCAGCGCATGGCTACTGATGGCAGTAGCCGAGACGATATTTTCTCCATGGTCTTCAGGGGTGGTATGCTACTGCTGGGGTTGGCATTGCTCAGGGGGCTGTTTATGTTCATGATGCGTCAGTTAATCATCGTAATGTCTCGCCATATAGAGTTCGACCAGAAAAACGAAATCTACACCCACTACCAACGCCTTAGTACAAGTTTCTTTAAGTCCAATTTCACTGGCGATCTTATGAACCGAATTTCAGAAGATGTATCGCGCGTACGTATGTACACTGGCCCGTCTGTCATGTACTTTACTTCTGTAGTATTTCTCGTCATTTTCTGCACCTGGGATATGCTCCGGGTAGATGTCACCCTCACACTTTGTGTACTGGCTCCGCTACCCTTATTGGCATTGTCTATATTTTACGTCAATAAAATCATCTTTCGCAAGAGTGGACAAATACAGGCGCAGCTATCGTCACTTACTACCACCGCACAAGAGGCTTACTCTGGCATAAGGGTCATAAAGTCTTTTGTGCAGGAGCGCAATATGATGCGGTTTTTCGAAACCAACTCCGAAGCCTATCGCAAAAGCTCGGTCAACCTAGCCATTACAGAGGCCGTTTACTTCCCCGCTATGAACCTTTTTATAGGGCTTAGCATGTTGTCTACTGTACTTATTGGCGGCTATTTTGCCATCGGCGGTCACATCACCACAGGCAACATTGCTCAGTTTGTGTTGTACATCAATCTGCTCATGTTCCCTATATCCAGCATAGGCATGGTAGCCAGCATGACACAGCGTGCAGGTGCATCTCAAAAGCGTATTGATGAGTTCCTCAATACCCAACCAGACATAGTATCTCCCACCAATGCCATAACGCATGTACCACAGGGCGATGTGCACTTTCAGAATGTCACTTTCACCTATCCACATACAGGCATCACAGCACTCACCAACTTTTCCTTGCACATTCCTGCCGGGCATAAGGTTGCTATCATAGGCAGAACCGGCTCTGGCAAATCTACTCTGGCACACCTACTACTACGCATGTACGACACTACTTCTGGTCAGGTAATGGTAGACAACCACAATGTAGCAGCATACGATGTGCATACCCTACGCAATGGTATAGCTTATGCACCTCAGGAACCCTATCTGTTTTCTGATACGTTGTTCAATAACATCAGGTTTGGCCGGGCAAATGCCACCGATGCCGAGGTCATGGAAGCTGCCCGTATGGCAGACCTAGACAAGGATATAACCTCTTTTCCGCAGGGCTACCAGACTGTAGTAGGTGAGCGCGGGGTAATGCTTAGTGGCGGCCAAAAACAACGCATGGTATTGGCAAGAGCCATACTCAAAAACAGCAACATATTATTGCTCGACGAGTGCTTGTCAGCCGTAGACACACAAACCGAAAAAACCATACTGGGCAATCTCAAAAACTTTCTTGAAGATAAAACTACTATTGTTATTACCCACCGCATTTTCACCAGTTGGTCTTTCCACAAAATCATTATCCTGGATGGCGGTTCAATAGCCGAACAAGGCACTCACGACGAGCTTATGGCACTCAATGGCAGATACGCTAACCTGTATCGTCACCAAACCGAAACTGCATAAAAAAACCGGGCAACAGTGGTGTTCACTATAGCCCGGTGTGATATCTTTTCACTCTTGTAGTATTATTTCTTTTCAGCCGTAAAAACTTGTTCCCACCTCCAGGCAGTATCCATCATAGCGTCTAGGTCATATTTCGTTTCCCAGCCCAGTAGTGTGCGTGCTTTGTTGTTATTAGCATATACCTCTATAATATCGCCATCTCTTCTGCCGCCTATATTGTAGTTAAGTTTCTGACCCGATACTTTCTCAAAAGCATTGATTAATTCCAGCACGGTTACGCCATTACCAGTTCCCAGATTGAAGATTTCACAGTTCAGTTTGTTCCTGTCTTCTATTATGTATTGCAGCGCACGTGTATGAGCGTTGGCTATATCCATCACATGTATGTAGTCGCGCACACACGATCCATCTCTGGTATCATAGTCATTGCCAAACACCGTCATTGCTGGTCGTTTGCCTATTGCAGTTTTGGTGATAACAGGCACTACGCTCTCTGATAAGTCCTGAAACTCACCTATCATAGCCGACGGATGCGCCCCTACCGGATTGAAATAACGGAGTAAAATTGTATTAAAGTCCTTATGAAAGCTGGTGAAATCGCGGCATATAGCTTCTCCCATTTGTTTGGTACGTGCATACGGCGATTCTGGCTCTGCCAGCGGTGCCTCTTCCGATACTGGCAGCTCTGTCGTATTGCCATATACTGAGCAAGATGAAGAAAACACAAAATTATCCACATCAAAGTCTTTTGCACATTGCAGTATATTCAGTAGCGAATTGATATTGTTTCTGAAATACAACAATGGCTCCTTCACTGATTCCGGTACCGACTTGAACGCTGCAAAATGTATCACCCCTACTAGGTCTGGATTCTCCAGAAATACTGCCTCTGTATCATCAAGGTCACATAGGTTTACTTTGTAGTTTTTTACTTTTTTGCCAGTTATCTTTTCTATACCATCCAGCATCTTCAAAGACCCCTTCGATAAATCGTCTACAGATATTACTTCAAATCCGTTTTGCAGCAGATCTACTATAGTATGACCACCTATGTAGCCACAACCGCCGGTAACCAATATCTTATTCATTGTATCATTGTTTATGAGTGGTGTTCACGTATTGGTTGTCACTAAAGCCAGCCATCACGTATTGCAAATATAGGCTTCAGGCGTATTCGGTCAGTGTTTTTACACGGAAAATATAGATACTCAACCACTCGTATATTATCCTGAATTTCATGTTTCTATTTGATGCTTTGTTCTCTGTAATTGTTTATTTTTACTCAGCCCTAAGTCGTTATAACTAAGTTTTATTAACTACGAATAGTGTAGGTATTATTTTTGCAGTCATGATATTGCGTAGTCTACTTTATATTATTTCCATCACCCTCCTCGTAGGGTGGGCTGTTGGGTTCTTCATTTGGCGCCCCGGTCCACTTATACACATCATGATACTATTCTCTGTAGCATTCTTATTGCTCGCTATCGTTCGCAAAGAGGGTATTCGGTAATGTTGTTAAAGCAATAAACACATAATATGTTTCCTCTTTTTCTTAAATTATCCACAATAGATTTTTGTCGGTGATTTTGGTCATAATTCAAATATCTTTGTAGGAAACATACTCATACAATGCGTTTCATAGTTACGTCTACAGTGCTGCTCAAGAACCTGCAGCAGATAGGTGGCATCATCAGTGCCAACAATGTGCTCTCTGTGCTCGAAGACTTTTTGTTCGAGTTGAAGGGCAACACCCTCACGCTTACTGCTACCGACCTCGAAACAATGATGCGTGTACAGGTAACCGTAAACGACGCTGAAGGTGAAGGAAGAATCTGTATACCATCTAAAATAATACTCGAATACCTCAAAAACCTGCCTGAGCAGCCCGTTACTTTTATAGTCAATGTCTCTGATTTGTCTATCGATATGTCTGGCAACTCTGGTAAGTACAAAATTGTAGGCGAAAAAGCGGATGACTTTCCCAAGGAGCCTTCTCCTGGCGACACATCTGAGTTTTCCATGACTTCTATTGCGCTCATTGAGTCTATCAACCGTACTTTGTTTGCTGTAAGCACAGATACACTACGCCCTGCTATGACAGGTGTGTACTTCGAAATGACGCATGATGGCATAGGTTTTGTATCTACTGATGCGCATAGGCTCGTACAGTTGCGTCGCAATGATGTAAACTGCCCTATGCAAGCGGGTATAGTAGTACCCAAAAAACCACTACAACAACTGCGTGGCACACTCCCTACCGATGACTCTGAGCTGCGCCTTGCGTTCAATAGTAGCCATTTATTTGTCACTGGCGCTCACCTCAGCCTTAGCTGTCGCCTTATAGATGCTCGCTTCCCCGATTATAGAGCAGTAATACCCGCTGACAATCCATATCGTCTGGTTATCAATCGTTCAGACTTTGCAAGCGCACTGCGCCGTATAAATATATTTGCCAACAAAACCACCAATCAGGTTTTGCTCGATATCAATGGAAACAGCATCAACATCAGTGCTCAGGATATCGACTTCTCTTATGAGGGCAAGGAAACACTTTCGTGTCAGTACAGCGGCGAAGACATGAAAATAGCCTTCAACGCAAAACTGATGGTAGAGATTGTAAATAACCTCGATGGCGAAGAAGTAGTACTGGAGCTCAGCACGCCTTCACGTGCTGGTATATTCAGATCTATAGACAAACAAGAAAATGAAGACCTCATGATGTTGCTGATGCCACTTATGGTGGGTATTTAGTTTTTTATTTATCATATACTATACGCCCTTGCACACAGCAGGGGCGTTTTTGTGGTGCATAATCACGTCTCGTTACATCCCAAAATATCCTTTTTTCCTCCTTCTGTTTCCTGATTGCCGTTTTGTATCTTTGCCCACCTCAATAGTTGAAATGCGCCTACATCGTTCTGTCCTTTTTCTTGTATTGTTATCCTGCTTATGGGCGGCATGTCAGCCAGTACCCCACTACCAAAAGGTAGAAGCAGTGCCACAAAATGCTTGGGGATACAATTTTAGACCAGTTTTCACCTTCGATATCACCGACAGCACAGCACAGTATCAGCCTTACTTTATTATTCGCCACAGTCAGGCTTACCCTTACAACAATATTTGGTTGTGGCTTTATATCAAAACGCCCGGCGACACTGCTACACACAAAGCACGTATCAATATCACCTTAGCCGAGCCATCAGGTAAGTGGCTGGGAAGAGGCGTAGGTGCAATATATGAACAGCGTATGCCAGTTTCTCTCGGCGACTCTATCGACCTCAGTCGCCCTGGCACGTATCAGGTAGGTATGGAGCAAAACATGCGCCTCAATCCACTGCCCGAAATTATGCATATAGGTATGCGAGTAGAAAAAGCTACTCTTCGCAATACACGCAGATAACCAGCACACTGTTATTTGTTAATAAGCAAAAAAAATCCCCCGATATTTCTATCGGGAGACTTAATGTCCTCTTGCTTATTCTTCGCTAGGTTATCCCCGCAATGTACAAGAGTATTAATGCAGTACTACAGGTGGCAAGTAGTGCTACCAGGCAGTGAGCTATTGGCTTGATCTTCGTAGTTGTTGCACGACTTTTGTGCATCATAACGGTTGGCATTGTCTATATCATGTTTTACCTCTACCGACCCTGCGCCTACTACAGTGTTGCAACTACATACATAATTCTTCTTGCAAGATGCAAAGGTTGCCGAAATACCCATCAGTGCTAATGCAATAATTATTCTTGATTTGTTCATGTTATTGTGTTTAATTGTGTTTTATTATTATCGTTTTCTATTATTTTTATAATTATTGCACAGCTGCTGTTGCAGTGGATATATTAAAGCGCTTTGTCAGTATGAGTTTTGTCTATCTCTTGCTGATGCTTATAAGCAAGTTCATGATGTTCTTTAGCTTTCTTCGCACTTTCGGTAGCTTTTTCAGTGTTGCCTTCTGTGTGGTGTTTTACTACTTCACCATGATACTTTGCAGCACTTGTATGATGTACCTCTGCCTGTTTGTGATGCTCTACCATCTTCGTAGTCTGAGCAGTTGGTATTTTTACTTCTTCTTTTTTTACTGGTTCATTGGGCACTTTTATGTTTGACATAAAAATTAATTTATTAGTGGAGAATTTTCCACCATCACAAAGGTACCTGCACCCGCCTACTGCATTGTTACACCTTTAGGTGCATTAGTTACAACAGTCACACGTTTGCATACTTTACATCATTCTCCCAGCCAGTAATCGGTTGTTGGGTATTTCTGCTAAATTTGCACTCATCAATTCAGCGCATGCAGTTACCCACAGGCAAAAAAGTATACTTCGCTTCCGACTTCCATTTGGGTATCCCCGACCATGCTACCAGTGTGGCGCGCGAAAAACGAATATGCCGCTGGCTCGATGAAATAGCGCCTCATGCAGCCCAGCTCTATCTGGTAGGCGATTTGTTTGATACCTGGTTTGAGTACAAAAATGTGGTGCCTCGTGGTTACACACGGTTTATGGGCAAGCTGGCTCAGCTCAGAGACGCAGGCTTGCATATAGAGGTCTTCACCGGCAACCACGACTTGTGGATGCTCGATTACTTTCAGCACGAGCTGGACATACCCGTACACCACACGCACATAGAACGAGAGATAAACGGTAAAAAGTTCTTTATAGCTCATGGCGATGGACTAGGTCCCGGCGATACAGGGTATAAAATACTCAAAACAGTGTTACGCAGCCCACTGTCGCAATGGTTATACCGCAGGGTTCACCCCGATACTGGTGTCGGACTGGCTGGCTGGTTCAGCAGGCTGGGCCCAAAACATGCCGATATGCCCGAAAAGGAATTTTTGGGGCCAGACAAAGAAATGCTGGTGCAGTTTTGTTTGTCTACACTCCAGCAGAAGCATTATGACTATTTCGTTTTCGGTCACCGACACATAGCTATTGAGTATCCGCTACCGCAAAACAGCCTCTATGTCAATCTCGGCGACTGGATAAGGTACGATAGTTATGCCGAGTTTGACGGTACAGACCTCAGGCTTAAGTATTACAAATAATGGCTCACCTTGAGTTGGTGTATCACACACAGCATGACATATGACAACATATTTTTATGCGCAGTCTACACCCTTTTCAGCCATCCAGTCACACTCATTCTATCTCTGGTGGCCACAGCTACCTCATGCTCTAGTTCATCACTTTTGAAGAATACTGTTTTACCTCCCTCTGG
>CAZRPA010000023.1:0-34734 GCA_964601855.1 uncultured Flavipsychrobacter sp.
CAATAACTACTTCGAAAACCTCTTTGGCTTTGAGTGGGAACTGACCAAAAGCCCGGCTGGCGCACACCAATGGAAACCTAAAGGCAATGCAGGCGAGGGCACTGTGCCTGACGCACACGACCCATCTAAAAAACATGCGCCTTTTATGCTCACCACAGATCTGGCGCTGAGAGAAGATCCTGCTTACGAAAAAATATCTCGTCACTTTTTTGCACACCCCGACGAGTTTGCTGATGCTTTTGCACGTGCATGGTTCAAGCTCACACACCGTGATATGGGTCCTCGCAATCGCTATCTAGGACCTGAAGTACCTGCAGAAGTGCTGATATGGCAAGACCCCGTTCCTGAAGTTACTCACAAACTGATTGATGAGTCAGACATTGCTACTCTTAAAGACAAACTACTGCATTCAGGACTTACCATTTCCCAACTCGTTTCTACTACCTGGGCTTCCGCCTCTACTTTCCGTGGCTCTGACAAAAGAGGCGGTGCCAATGGTGCGCGTATTCGCCTATCACCACAAAAGTATTGGGAGGTAAACAATCCCGGAGAGCTGAGCATTGTATTAGGTGTGATGGAATTTGTGCAAGATTGGTTCAATAAAGCCCAAACCGATGGCAAACAAGTATCTATTGCAGACCTTATAGTACTGGGTGGAAGTGCAGCAGTAGAAGATGCTGCAAGAATAGCAGGACATACCATAAAAGTGCCTTTTACACCAGGTCGTACGGATGCTACCGCCGCTCATACAGATGTGGCTTCTTTTGCAGTACTGGAACCTAAGGCCGATGGATTTCGCAACTACATAAAAAACAACCAAAGAACATCTGCCGAGGAAATGCTACTTGACAAAGCTCAACTGCTTACCCTAACCGCACCAGAAATGACCGTGTTGATAGGTGGTATGCGCGTACTAGGTACCAACTACGATAAGTCTACTCATGGTGTGTTTACTACCCGCCCAGGCACATTGTCTAATGATTTCTTCCAGAATCTACTGGATATGAACATCAAATGGAGTGCAGAATCAGAAGCTCAAAACGTGTTTCAAGGGCGTGACCGCAAAACAGGCGAACTAAAATGGACAGGTACACGTGTAGATCTAATTTTTGGTTCTAACTCAGAGTTGCGCGCGCTGGCAGAAGTGTATGCATGCGAAGATGCACAAGAAAAATTCATTCATGACTTCGTAGCAGCTTGGACTAAAGTAACTAATCTTGACCGCTTCGATCTGGCATAATAACCTGAAAAGAACAAGTAATAAAAAATGGGCTGTTTCTGGTAAAGGAAACAGCCCATTTTATCTTCTATTCTTTCAATCACGAAATGAGTACCAAAATATGCTGCTACTCGTACATCATATTTGTAGATTTATCCTTCCATTTGTTGGTGCCATACTCCTAAGCACAGTACACGCCAAGGCATAAAGTTAAACTCTCGTTTGCCATCCATCATATCTTGCACATGAGCGATAGTTGCCTTAGCATCTAGCAGTCTACCATCAAACATTGCAGCTGTTTTGGCTACGCCATCTTCAAACCATTTTCTGCCATCAGTTCTCAGCCATATTTCTTCTGGGGTCACAAAACCCATCTTATCTCTTCGGTCAGATATTGCTTGTGGTATCACGTTAGTCATAGCAGTACGCAGAATAGCCTTGCGAGTACCATTGTGGTACACAAACCGCTCTGGCAGCCCCAGTGTAAACTCTAACAATCTATAATCCATGAATGGAGTACGCGATTCTACGCTCCACGCCATAGAGTTTCTGTCTTCATAGCGCAGTAGTGCCGGTAGTGGCTCATTGTACACCTGCCGAAGCAGGTTTTGTTGTAGATTAGGTGCAGGCACTGCATGTAGCGCTGCCACCTGTGTTGGTCTTAGCCAATCTGCTATTTGCATAGGCACTTTCATGCCAGTATTTAGCCTTAGTGCGTTTAGCAAAAATCCAATTGGCCATCTTCCTTTTTCTTTTTTGTAGGCAAGTGCTTCACTCATAAGGCCAGCAAACTGCCATTTACGCATAAGGCCCGAGTAAAACGATATATCATTACCTCCATATCCTGCTAGTTGTTCGTCAGCCCCCTGCCCATCTACCATCACCTTCAGCCCTGCATCATGACTGGCTTTAAACACGCACCACTGGCTAAACTGTGACGTACTGCCAGTAGGCTCGTCCTGGTGCCAGATAAAACGTGCTGCCTCGTCTTGCAGATTTTTGAAAGACGGAAATGTGCGATGCGATCTGGACCCTGTTTTTTCTACTACCAGTTTTGCAAAGTTCCACTCGTCAAATCTGGCATTTTCATAGCAGGCAGTTACGGTCTCTTGCCCGGCAGTTTCTCCCTTTTGCTTCAGCAAGTCAGCCACTATACATACTATACTCGATGAGTCTAATCCGCCCGACAAACAAGACCCAACTGGCACGTCCGACCTTAAACGAAGATCTACAGCATCTATCAGTATTTCTCTTAGTTTATCGGCAGCATCGTTGTAGTTACCTTGCCATTCAGCGGGCTTCAAGGTGTACCATTGTTTGATGCTAAAATTATGTGCATCACCATCCAGACTCATTTGCAAGTAATGACCTGGCTTTAGGTACTTTACTTGTTTGTCAAATGTAGCGTCAGAATAATCAACTGCACCAGATCCCAGATATTGGCGAGCCACATCATCGTCCAGCTGTAAGCTGTAACCCGGTGCTGTGCGTAGTTGTTTTATTTCAGATGCCAGATACAATGAACCCGGTGCTTTGTAATAACAAATTGGTTTTACCCCAAACCTATCTCGAACCGCATAAAGTTGTTTCTTTTTGTAGTCTAGTATCACAAAGGCAAACATACCATTGAACCTGTTCAGACACTCTACGCCCCACTCTGCCCATGCATGTAGTATCACCTCGGTATCAGTCTTGGTAGCAAACTTGTGCCCTATAGCTTCTAGGTCTTTCTTTATTTCTTTGTAGTTATATACCTCACCATTAAAGGTTATAGCAAGCCCTGCAGGGTCGTAGCGCATAGGCTGGTGACCCGCTGGCGACAAGTCGAGAATAGACAGCCTACGGTGACCAAAACCTACCTTAAACCGCACTCCTGGACGCAAAGCCTCATAGCCCCAATGCTGATGAGTAGATGCCGCAGTATCTGCTCCTGCCCATATCACAGGTTCTTCACCCGGCACCCAAGTTAGCAACCCTTCATCATCTGGTCCTCGGTGTTTTATGATACTGCAGGCAGCTATCAGGTTTTCAGAGCCTGTTTCGGTACCCGTATTTACTATTGTAAGAATTCCACACATTTTGTTTGGCTAATTTCAGCGGTTGAATTTACTGCTTATTTTTTCATTTCTCCCGTATGCTTATGTTACTACCTCTCAGTAGTAATGTACCTAAGATACATTTGAGTGAAACCTAGTCGTATTCATTAACATATTCGGCATCGCACCATACGAATAAGCAACCTTTTACCACAACTACTTTCTACATTTGCATATTTTAGTACCAACCACAATTACATAATGGAAGTAATAATACTTGCCGGCGGATTAGGCACAAGACTTCAGGGAGTTATAGGTGCTTACCCTAAATGTATGGCGCCCGTAAATGGCATACCATTTTTGGCATATCTGTTCAGGTATGTGGCACAGCAGGGGTGCGTGAGGGTCATATTGTCTCTGGGCTACAAACACGAAGTAATAACAGAATGGCTGGCTACACAAGAGCTGCCATTTGTGGTAGACTACGTAATAGAAAAAGAACCACTGGGCACTGGTGGAGGCATACTTCTAGCAGCTCATCAGGCAGCAGCTGACAATGTAGTAGTGCTCAATGGTGACACCCTATTTATGACCGACCTCAAAGCACAAATGAATGCACACCTTGCACACCATGCTTCCGTAACGCTGGGCCTCAAAAACATGAGAGAATTCGACAGATACGGCGTAGTAAAAACAAATGAGCAGGGCGTTATAACCTCGTTTGAAGAGAAACAATACCGCAATGAGGGCACCATCAATGCTGGTTGCTACATCATCAATACCCACGCACTGCTCACCCACCACCTACCAGTTAAGTGTTCTTTCGAAAAAGACTATCTGGAACACTACACACACGAAGGCAAGTTTTATGGTCATGTGAGCGATGCCTACTTTTTAGACATAGGTATACCCACCGACTATGAGCAGGCACAGCACGATTTTAAAACCCTACTATCATGAAAATAGCTATACTAGGTACAGCACATCCACTTCGTGGCGGGCTGGCAGCATTCAACGAACGACTGGCTTACCAACTACAAGAGGAAGGGCACGATGTCACAATCTGGTCTTTCTCGCTGCAATACCCGGGATTTCTATTCCCAGGCAAAACACAATATACAGACGAACCTGCTCCCGCAGGACTAAAAATACGCACAGAAGTAAACTCTGTAAATCCGCTCAACTGGTGGCAAACTGGTAATGCCATGAATGCTGAAAAATATGACCTGATACTGGTAAAATACTGGCTACCATTTATGGGACCAGCTTTCGGCACTATACTACGCAGAGCCAAAAAGAACAATCCTACCAAGGTACTGTGCATTGTAGACAACATTATTCCACACGAACACAGACCAGGCGATAAGCAATTTACCCATTACTTCATAAAGGCTGTAGATGCTTTTGTGACCATGAGCAAGGATGTACTGAAAGATGTACAAACATTTACCACTAAGCCTGCACTCTTTACCCCTCACCCTGTCTACGACATTTATAATAGTGCAGTAAGTAAACAAGATGCTTGCGCACGACTGAAGCTAGACCCCGAAAAAAAATACATCCTCTTCTTTGGCTTTATACGCGAGTACAAAGGGCTAGACTGGCTGCTGCAGGCCATGGCCGACGAACGAATAGCCGCTGCAGGTATAGAGCTGATAGCGGCAGGCGAATACTACAACAAAGAAGTAGAAACAGCCAACAACAACATTATAGCACAGCACCACCTTCAAAACAGAGTACACCTCACTACCGACTTCATAACCAATAGCGAGGTGCGCTACTTTTTCAGCGCTGCCGACCTTGTGGTGCAGCCCTACAAACATGCTACGCAAAGCGGTATTACACAGATAGCTTTCCATTTCGAGAAACCGATGGTAGTAACCAATGTGGGCGGACTGGCAGAGGTAGTGCCCGACGGCAAAGTAGGCTTTGTGGCAGCACCCAACCCTACCGCTATAGCGGACGCAATACTCAAATTTTATGAGCCCAACTCTTTACCACACCTGAAAGAAAACTTACTGGTAGAAAAGAAAAAATATACTTGGGAAACGTTCACTTCTGTAATGATGCAAGCCCTAAAATTGGCCCACTAAACAAACACTATCTAACACCAATCGAATGAGTACCATATCTATCCGCGACAGCCATGTAACATGGCACCCCTACACACCTATGAAAGTATGGCCAGAGGCTATAGGCATCACTCGGGGCGAGGGTTCTTATCTTATAGCCGAAGATGGCACACGCTATCTCGATGCCATATCTTCTTGGTGGGTTACTATACATGGGCATAGCCACCCCTACATAGCGCAGAAGGTATATGAGCAAATGACTACGCTGGAGCATTGCATGTTTGCTGGTTTTACACACCTGCCCGCTGTGGCCCTCGCCGAGCGGCTACTACAGATACTCCCCGGCAATATGAGCCGTGTGTTCTACTCAGATAATGGCTCTACTGCTGTGGAGGTGGCACTGAAAATGGCCATACAATACTGGAGCAACAAAGGCATAAAAAAACCAAAAATAGTAGCTATAGAAAACGCCTACCATGGCGATACCTTTGGCGCTATGGCGGTCAGTGCCCGCAGCATATTCACTGCTTCGTTTACTGATTATCTGTTCGATGTAGCGTTTATACCCTTCCCGGGTGCAGGCAATGAAGATGCTAGCCTGGCAGCATTTACAGCCTTGTTGCAGCAAGGCGATGTAGCTGCATTTATAGCCGAGCCATTGGTGCAGGGCTCTGCCGGAATGCAGATGTATAGCGCTGCCACTCTCGAATTACTCTTTGCCACCGCTAAACAATTCAACACCCTCATCATAGCCGATGAAGTAATGACCGGCTTTGGTAGGACGGGTACACTATTTGCCTGCGAACAAATAACTACCCCACCCGATGTTATTTGCCTCTCAAAAGGCATTACCGGTGGTGCAATGCCTATGGGTGTCACCACAGCCACTGCCGATATTTTCGATGCTTTTTATCACGATGATCGCTCTAAGATGCTGTACCATGGCCACTCTTACACCGCCAATGCTACTATATGTGCCGCTGCCCTTGCCAGTATGGATCTGCTGCTGCAAGACACCTGCACCGCTAGTCGCCAGCACATAGCAGATGCTCATGCTACTTTCAGCACACATATAGCGCATCACCCAGCCGTAGCAAACGTCCGCCAAAAAGGCACTATACTAGCCATAGAGTTGCGCACAGCATCTGCCAACTATCACAGCAACCTTCGCGATCGTATTTACCGATTTTTCCTAGCACGCCACATCATTCTCCGCCCACTGGGTCATATCATCTACATACTGCCGCCATATTGCATTACTGTCGAAGAACTAAAGTATGTGTATGATTGCATTGTAGCGTTTCTAGAAGAGTTGAAAGAAGAGCAGTAGCACATTCTTTATCCTCAAATTAAGCGTTGGCAAATTATTTAGACCTTAAAAAAGTAAAGATTAAAACATTTGGGAAGGAAGAAAAACATGTAAGAGCCATGTCTGTCTAGATACCCTAATATATAAATTAGCGAACCGTAAAAGCATAGTGAGTTATATTCAGTTTTGCTGCACAGAACTAGCTAACACATGGCGCAGATCGGCAGAAAGTTGTTCGGCAAGCTCAGGTCTGCCATGAAATGCTGCAGGCGTATTCTGAAACAAAGCTATCCGCCACTTGCCTTCATCCTGCACCGCAGTGATGCTATGCAGCACATTTACCTCGGGGCTAATATCATTGCTACCCACAGCCACCATGCCTGCCACAGCCAGCAGCAGGGCAGTAGTATCGGTCAGTACACGCACCTCTTTTACTATAGATATATAGGCAGCAGTAGGAAAGTTGGCGAATATCTCATCCAGCACGGCATATATTTCTTTCTGTCCGTTTAGCTGGCTACCATCAAACCCTATCAGAGTGCCATTTGTGGCAAATAGACCCGTCATGCCAGCAGCATTGCGTTTGTTCCATTGTTGCAGCAGTTGCTGATAAAGTGCCAATATCTGCTCTTGAGTGTCCATGTATCTATGCTTGATTATAGCTGCAAAAATGCTGCTTTTCGGTGGATAAATTACTGCGCTGTACTAAAACTATCTAGCGCAGTCTGTAGCAATACCGTTCATGAAGAAATAATATATCTGATCGTATTTATGGTTGTCAATGCCCACATACCGACATTTGTTTTACAAAAGGTATATATCTGCATATTATGAAGCAAATGTTTTCTGTATTCTTGGTACTAGCATTGATGGTATCAGTACAATCAATAGGTCAGGAGAAAAAAGATGGGCTGGTTTGGTACACGGACCTAATGAAAGCCAATGAGCAGTCTAAGGCAACTAAGAAACCAATATTTGGGTTCTTTACGGGTAGCGACTGGTGCGGCTGGTGTCACAAATTGCAGAATGACGTATTCTCAAAACCTGAGTTTAAAAAATGGGCCGCAGAAAATGTAATACTGCTTGAACTTGATTTCCCACGTCGCAAACAACTACCCGCTGATCTGGCTCAGCAAAACAGTAGCCTACAGCAGGCGTTTCAGGTGCAGGGATACCCTACTATTTGGTTGTTTAATGTGGTAGAAGACAAGGCTACAAAAAACATGAATCTCAATCCTATGGGCTCGCTAGGCTATCCTCAAGGGGCTACTGCCGGCAAGGAGCAAGTTAAGTTTCTGGCTGATGCCAACAATATATTGGCACAGGCCAAGGCTAAGAAGTAAACCGACAATTCATAAAGTACTACTGCCCGTACCTACATATCTATGTAGCTACGGGCAGGTTTGTTTTCAGGGCAAAGATCATAATCTGTAAGTACTATCTGTTACGGCCATTACTCCGATTCCCTTTGTTGCCATTTCCTCTGTTGCCATTGTTTTGGTGTTGTCTGTTTTTGTTTTGCTTCACATTATGGTTGTTGTTGCGGCTACCTATGCGTGGAGTGCCTTTGTATTGCCTGCCAGGTATCCAGCGGTAGCCGTGCTTAGAGTGATGCCATCTGCCCGGTCTATACCGGTAACCCATAGGTGGCGGTGGAGCCCAATGTCCTCCACGCCATTCATAACTATTACCTTGTCCGTTCCACTCTTCATCTATCCATATATAGTTGGGCTGTGGTGGTGCCGGGCGAGTGTAAATAGGTCGGGCTGGGCGAATGGTAACATATATTTGTGCGTGAGCAGCCATACTACCAGCAATAAGTAGCCCTGCAAATAGTATTATCCTCTTAAAATTGTTCATGAAGTTACCTTTAAGAATAGCTATCAAAACAGCCAACGCACAAAGGTGCTACCATTCTCATTTGCCAGTGTTACACAAACTCCTGTATTGTTTGTGCATTTCACACATTTGTGGTGGGTAGCATTAAATAAAAGTTTATTGGCATATGCTCTATAGATAATCATTGCTTTTAGGCGGTCGAGGCTAATATTGTTTTCAGCATATTGCATACTTCTTCGTGCCGGTTATATATCATGATATGCGAGCCTCCATCTATCCAATAATCTGTTTTAATGTGTTTGGGGCTTATTACATGGTCTGCTGTGCCATGAATGTGTGAAATACCCTGTGGTACCTCCATGTTTTGCCAAGACAGCAGTGTTTTTATGCACCATGTTACAAATGCCGGGTCAGACTTTGATATAATATCCCGCAATAAGGCCTTTTCTTCATTGGTCCTGGCACCTAATGTGTACAATACGATGCTGAAAGGTGTAGTGAATACTTTTGATGGTAGAATTTTTAAATCGTATACCATTTGAAGCACAGGATTGTTATATCCCAATTCTATTTTCGTTTTGGCACTAGACACTATTATTCCTTTTTGTATAACACCACTTTTACACATTTCTACGGTCAGCATACCGCCAAACGATAATCCCAGTATTAAGGGGTCCTTTTCGGGTATAGAATGGTACATTTTCAACGCATAAGAGCGCATATCGTCATCACTGCTGAATTCCACCCAAGGTACAGGCAGAAAAGAGTAGCCATCTATATGTAAGTTGCAAAAAAAACGATGGTCGGCACCTAAACCCGAAATGCAGTATATGTTTTTCACAGACTAAAATTCGGAAAAAATTCAGCATTCAAATCATTTAATAAAACTATGGAATTCTAAGATTTGCCTACCTGGCTTGGCTGTTATTATCTAAAGAAATCTATCTATTTGTTTTACTCTTTGATTGCATTCGAGGCCAAACTTTTGCTAGTCCATTAAATCTTGGTCTTCACCTCTTACCCGCTCCATCAAAAATACCTAACTTAGCTACTCCATTATGATATACAGAAGTAAAGCTCCGCTGCGTATAGGGTTGGCAGGCGGGGGCACAGACGTAAGCCCGTATTGCGACTTGTATGGTGGTGCCATACTCAATGCTACCATATCACTCTATGCTTCGGCAACAATAGAGCCGCTACCTGTGCCACAGGTAATAATTGAAGCGCTAGACCGCAATGAGGAAGTAGTGTACAACCTGATAGAAAAGCTGCCGATTGATGGCACATTAGATCTGGCTGCTGGTGTGTATAACCATATAGTAGCCAAATACGGACCTGTACCCGGTGGCTTCAGACTCAGTACGCTGGTAGATGCTCCAGCGGGCTCCGGCCTCGGCAGCTCGTCTACGCTGGTAGTGGCTATAATAGGGGTGTTTGCAGAATGGATGAATCTGCCACTGGGCGAGTATGATATAGCCCAAATGGCCTATGATGTAGAGCGTGTGGAACTAGCTATGGCAGGCGGCAAGCAAGACCAATATGCTGCTACCTTTGGTGGGGTCAACTTTATGGAGTTTTATAAGGATAATAAGGTAATTGTAAACCCGTTGCGCATAAAACCCGAGTATCTCTACGAGCTGGAAAACAATCTACTGCTCTACTTTACTGCTACCAGTCGCTTATCCAGCACCATAATAGAGGCACAAAGCAAAAACGTTACCGACAAGAACAAAGAATCGATAGATGCCATGCACCAGCTAAAAGAGCAGGCGCAAATGATGAAAGAAGCCATGCTGAAGGGCAACATACACGACATAGGCAGGATACTGGACTATGGATTCAGATTCAAAAAACAAATGGCAAAAGGTATATCTAACGATTCGCTTGATGAGGTGTATGAAGCTGCATTAAAAGCAGGTGCTACTGGTGGAAAGATATCGGGTGCTGGTGGTGGTGGATTTATGATGTTTTATTGCCCTGCCAATACCAGATTTGATGTCAAAAAAGCACTCACTGCATTTGGAGGTAGTATCAGCCCGTTTCAGTTTACAGAGCGGGGCATGGTATCATGGAGGATATGAGTGTGAGAGGTTTCATTGCTATTTCTAAATCATTGCTATAATAAATATGCTTACTGTTTCGCTACATGGTATCAAGTTGCATGCGTTGATAGGTTTGTACCCCGAAGAAAAAATACATGGCAACCATTTTGAGATAGATGCTGACTTGTGGCTACCCGATGCGCAGCCCTGGCCCTATGCCGACTATACAGAGATACACACCATAGTGGCGGCGGAGTTTGCTGTACCTGGCGATTTGCTGGAGACCTATGTATATGCAGTGCACAGCAAGCTGGCTGAACGATTCCCAATGGCAGAGCGTATAAAAGTAACAGTGCGCAAGCTAAATCCACCATTGCCAGGGCAGGTAGCCTACTCGCAGGTGTGTTATGACAAATAACAGTACTGCACAAGATTGGTTTTTAACTTTTGATGTAACCCCCTATTCAACTATATTTGCTAGGTGAGTTTTTTATATCCACTTTTTCTGGTTGCTGGGGTTTCGCTGGCTATACCCGTACTGATACACCTGTTCAACCTGCGCAAGTATAAGACGGTATTGTTTCCGCATACCCGTTTTCTGAAGAACATACAGCTCAATAGCCAAAAGCAGTCACAAATACGCTACAAAAGCCTGCTAGCTTCAAGGTTGTTGTTTCTGGCATTTCTCATACTGGCTTTTGCACAACCGTTCCTCAATAGCAATGACAACATTCCGGCAGGCAAGCAGCTACAGGTGCTGTATATAGATAACTCATATAGCATGAGTGCCAAAAAAGGTGTACGCAGCATGCTGGAAACAGCCAAGGATGCCGCAGCCAAACAAGTGCGCACAGCAGCACCAGGCACTAGGTTTGTACTGCTCACCAACGATAAACCTACCAGTTATCGTGCCGAACCTGCCGAAAAAGTATATACTGCTATACAGGCCATAGAGGCATCGGCAGCTACTGCCAGCATCAACAAAACACTAGCGGCTACCCAAAGCATTCGTCAAAACGAAGGCGCACCAGCAGCGGCTCTCTATTACTTTTCAGATTTTCAGCAGCATGGCTTCCCGGCTCCACCAGTAGCTACCATGATGGAGCATATTACCTTTTACGGAGTGCCAGTGCAGCCCGAAGAAGTAGAGAATATATACATAGACACTGCCTACCTCACAGCACCAGTGTTGCAAACCGGCACCAGCAACTATCTGGTAGTACATACTCGTAGTGCAGGCAAGCAGCCAGCGGAGCCCCCAGTACTGAGCCTGATGGTAAACGGACAAGTAAAAAGTGCTGCCTCGCTCAACCTGACCGATAAAAACGAAAGTATAGATACACTTAGTTTTCAGGTGGCAGACAATGCGTGGCAAGATGTGGTGCTGACGCTCAATGATGCGTCTATGCGCTTCGATGACACCTTCAGGATAGCTGCCCGCAGTGCGCCCAACCTCAATGTACTGGTGCTCAATGAGGGTCCTATGAATCCCTACATCCAGGCATCATTCAGGGCTTATAATGGCTTCAGGCTCAACCAAACCGACATTGCAAACATACCAGCCGACCGCAAACAATACAACCTGGTGATACTGAATGGTGTAACCCGAATAGACGAAACACTGGGCAAAATGATGAATGAAGCCCTGCAAGAAGGGCAAAGTATCTGCTTGTTTCCGGGCAAGACTACCAATATGCAGCAACTCAACGAAGGGCTGCGCGTAGTGGGCGACATACAACTGACGGGTATAGACACTGCTGTGCAAACTGCCAGTATGCTACAGCAGGGTAGCCAACTGGTAAAAGACCTGTTTGAGAAAATACCGGACAATGTGCAACTACCCGTAGCCAACTGGCACTACCAGATAGCAGCAGGGCTGAGTACCAATCAGCAATTGGTACTGGGCTTTAGAAATGGCGACCCTATGTTGGCAAGATATACACCCTCTCGTGGGCAATTGTATATCTGTGCTACCTCTGCCGATTTAGCTTCGGGCAATTTTCCTGGTAGTTATTTCTTCACACCCTTTCTGTACCTCATGGCCATGCAGAGCGGTGGCGCCAGTGTGTTTGCCGTTACGGCAGGTAGTGCAGCACCTGTATACCTCACATTAGCAGGTGCTACCGAGCGCAACACCATTCACGCTTATGGCAAGGAAACTGATGTGGTACCGCCTCAACGTCCCAATGCTGCTGGGCTAGATGTGTATGTAGGGCAAATAGTGCAGCAACCAGGGTTTTATACACTCGCAGCTACTGGCACCGACACCACCAAGGTGGGTGTAAACCAAAACAAATACGAGTCGCTACCAGAATATAATGATATTGCCACGCTACAAAACAAGTGGAAGGGCAATAACATAAAGTGGATGAGTATAACAGCAAGCGGGGGTATGGCAGGTAGCGAAACACAGTTCAACTTTCCGCTTTGGAAAGTTTGTGTAATTTTAGCCCTTGCAATGCTGGCACTGGAAACATACCTGCTGGCTCGCAAAAAAACTACCACTGCCTAAACAGCAGAAAATGGTAGTACGCCAAACCTAAATATCAATTCAGTATCATGCAGGTACATATTTGTAAAGCCAGAATTTCGGATACAAGGTCGCAATACCATGGCAAGGTAATGGACCTGCTGGTAGAAGACGGCATCATAACCCGTATAGCTGCCAGTATAAAGACCACTGCCGATGTGGTAATAGCTGCCGAGGGACTGTGTGTGAGTCCGGGTTGGGTAGATGTGTTTGCCGACTACAGAGAGCCTGGTTTTGAGCACAAAGAAACTATAGAAACAGGACTGGCAGCTGCCGCAGCAGGCGGATTTACCGATGTGCTGTTAGCCCCTAATACACAACCCGCAGTTAGCTCCAAGTCGGTAGTGCAATATTTGCAACACAAGGCTGCCGGTAATGTTGTGAACCTACACCCCATAGGTGCTGCAACCCGCAATACAGAAGGCAAAGAACTGGCAGAAATGCTGGATATGCGAGCCAATGGTGCCATAGCATTCTCTGACGGATGGAAGCCCATGCAAGGCAGTGGTATAATGCTGAAAGTGCTGGAGTATGTTACTGCCTTTGATGGTGTGGTAATGCAGATACCCGTAGATGCTGCACTGGCAGATGGTGGGTTGATGAATGAAGGCGAGGTATCTACTTCACTAGGTATGGCAGGTATACCAGAGCTAGCCGAAACACTGATGGTGTACAGAGATATAGAGCTGGCGCGCTACACAGGCTCCCGGTTACACATCACTGGTGTGTCTGCAGCTGCTACTGTGGCTATGGTGCGCAAAGCTAAAGCCGACGGGCTGGCAGTGACCTGCTCTGTTACTCCCTATCATCTGGCTCAGACCGAAGATGCCCTCCGTGGCTATGATAGCGCATGGAAGGTGTCGCCGCCACTAAGAGGCAATGACGATAGGCTGGCACTCATAGCAGCCCTAGCCGATGGTACTATCGACTGTATAGCTACCCACCATCGCCCACACGAGTGGGATGCCAAGGCTAAGGAACTGGA
Organism: uncultured Flavipsychrobacter sp.; assembly: GCA_964601855.1. GTDB lineage: Bacteria > Bacteroidota > Bacteroidia > Chitinophagales > Chitinophagaceae > Nemorincola. The sequence goes on from CAZRPA010000023.1 coordinate 14,033, forward strand.
ATATGCTGCCGAAGGTATGGCCATACAAGAGAGTGCTGCTGGTATACTGTGGGATGCGCTAAAAAACGAAACAGATACAGATAGACTGATACATGCCTTGTCTGTGGCTCCCCGCTCTATTTTTGGGCTGCCCGAAGCAGCTATAGAAAAAGGTAGCAAAGCATCGCTAACCCTATACACCACAACCGGCAAGCATACACTTCACAAAACCCAAGCAAAGTCTGCCGCCACTAACAACCCCTGGCTGGGCAAAGAGATGAGTGGTAAAGTAATAGGCATTATCAACAACAATAAGATTAACCTGAATAAATAATACTACGTTATGGAAGGAATGGCAGTAGCTGACCGCAATAAGATGGCACTCATGTATGGTGCCTTGCTAGGTGTGATACACGTAGTGGTATCAACCGGTGCTAATATGGCTGTAGATAATATGATAATCTTCAACTCTGCAAAGTTTGCGGCTTACTTAGTATATATGGGTATTCTGGCTTTTTTGGCGTTGAAAATCAGAAAGGCTAATGGCGGGTACATAGAATTCAGAGACCTATTCGGTGCCATATTTGTAATGTTGTTAGTGGCGGGCTTGATAACCTACATATATAACTATGTGTACACAACGATAATAATTCCCGATTTCACTGAGCGTTTAACTAATGCATCGTTGAAGCTACTGGAAGATAGCAAACTGGCAGATGATGTGGTAGAAGAGAAAGTGCAGCAACTGAAAGAGCAGATGAAATCGGCACAGGATATGGGCTTCTCTCGACAAGTGCTCAATTTTCTCAGTACCATAGTGGTCGATTGCCTATTTGGGCTCATAGTATGCGCAATAGTTAAGAAACCCAAGCCACTGTTTGACTAAATTAAGTTGAAAAATATAGCTCACCTCACAAACACATTTATTATGCATTCTTTGGTTGTTTTTGCATCTGGTACTGGCACCAATGCCGCAGCTATCATAGGTTGGTTTAGCCGAAACATAAAGGCGAGAGTATCGCTGATAGTATGCAACAAACCTAATGCTGGTGTGCTAGATATTGCCAGAGACAAACAGATCCCCTATTTACTCGTAAACAAACAAACGATAGAGGAAGACCTGCTGCTGACACAACTCGCCTCCTGCAATCCGTCGATGATTATACTGGCGGGGTTTATGTGGAAACTTCCTGAGCGCATTGTACAGGCATACAACGGCAGGATAGTGAACATACACCCGGCATTACTGCCTTCTCACGGGGGCAAGGGCATGTATGGACATCATGTACACGAGGCGGTAATAGCCGCCGGCGAAAAAGAATCGGGTATCACTATACACTACGTAAATGAGGAATATGATAAGGGCAACATCATAATGCAGGCAAGGTGCCCTGTGTTACCCACAGATAGCCCCAATGACCTTGCTGCCAGAATACATAAACTAGAGCATTTTTACTATCCACGTGTCATAGACTTTCTGCTGCCAGACAGATTATAGATGGGTAGTAATATTATAAACTAACGGCGCAGAAAAATCTGCGCCGTTTCTAAAAAATATTCATCCAAGCCTATATCTTCACCTTATCTGGATGCACTATAGGTATGCGTTTTTCTTCTTTTATTTTACCAAAACCACCTAATACATTGCGGAGGTTGTGGTAGCCATGGCGCTTAAGGAGCGATGCTGCTATAACCGACCTGTAGCCACCTGCGCAATGCACATACAGGTTGTGGTCGTCTTCTATCATTGCTACATTCAATGGATCAGATAGAGTATCCAGCGGAAAACTACGAGCACCTTTTACATGTGCCGTGTCAAACTCGGCTGGTTTGCGTACGTCTATAATGTCCATCAATGGGTCGTGTGGCAAGTCCATAGCCATTTCGTCGGCTTCTATATCTATTATAAGGTCTATGGGCATTCCCGCTTGTTGCCACGCTTCGAAACTACCCTCCAGATAACCCTGCACATTGTCTATACCCACACGAGCCAATCTAACTATGCTTTCCTTCTCTTTGCCTGGCTCTGTTACTAGTACCAATGGCTGATTGTAAGGCAACAAAATACCAGCCCACTCCGCAAAACGACCATCTAGCCCTATACTTATAGACTCAGGCACAAAACCATTGGTAAACACAGTAGACGCACGCGTATCTAGCACCCACACTCCTTCACTCAACTTTTGGTTGAATGCAGCAACAGACAGTGGCTGCATGCCAGTATTCATTACAGTATCCAGACTATCATAGCCTTCTTTGTTGATGCGGGCATTGATAGGAAAGTAAACCGGTGGGGTATTCAGTCCTGTGGTTACAGTTTTTATAAATTCAGGCTTGGTCATTTCTTGCAGGGCATAGTTGGTAGCTTTTTGTGCACCTATTGTACTATGTGTTTCAGGACCCAAACTTTTACCGCATGACGAGCCCGGACCATGTGCCGGATATACGATAATATTATCGTTAAGGGGCTTTATCTTGTTCTGAAGGGTATCATACATCATTGCGGCTAAGTCTTCCTTGCTTAGGTTGCCGCTAAACAGATCTGGCCTACCCACATCTCCCACAAACAGCGTATCGCCGGTGAAGATACAGTGTGGTTCGCCAGCCTCGTTATGCAGCAGGTAACAAGTACTTTCCAATGTATGCCCAGGAGTATGTAGGGCAGTAATCTTGAGTTTACCAACCATAAACTCTTCGCCATCTTTGGCTATGTGTACTTTAAACTTGGCTTCAGTATCCGGCCCATATACTATAGGTGCACCGGTACGAGCTGCAAGGTCTATATGACCGCTTACAAAATCGGCATGAAAGTGGGTCTCAAAAATGTACTTAATCGTCACATTATGCTCGGCAGCTAGTTGAAAATAAGTATCTATATCGCGCAGTGGGTCAATAACTGCCGCTTCGCCATCACTGGCTATAAAGTAGGCTGCCTCGCTAAGACAGGAGGTATATAACTGTTGTATGTGCATTGTGTATGGTATGATGTGTGGCAAATGTAGTATAAAGGTATATGAATGTTGTTATGGCTTCATCAAAATTGTTGATGAATACTGGCAGTATCATGCTGCAAAAAAAGAGTGGCAACCAAAAAACTGGTAGCCACTCTGATATTGTTACTAATATAGTTAAGATTGCTTCTTAGTCTACATTGAGCGTCATCACCGCACGTCTGTTTTCTGCTCTACCCTCTTCGGTATCATTGTTGCCAGTTGGGTCGCTTTCGCCGTGTGCTACTATTTTGATGCGTTTTGCATCAGCACCCATTTTCACCAATTGTTTCTTCACAGCCATAGCACGTTTCAGAGACAGTTGTTTGTTGTATTCAGACTTACCTCTTGCATCAGCATGACCGTTTACAATGATCACAGCTTTTTCATCTTCTTTCATTGTTTTCACAGCCACTTCAAGCACTGGCATAGACACTTCTTGCACTACTGTTTTGTTTGTTTCAAACAATATAGGTGTGCTAATAGGTGTAGCTGGTGGTGGAGGCGGAGGTAACGGACAACCATTATTGCTGGCAGGTCCTGCTACTTCTGGGCATTGGTCTGTGTTGTCTGGAATGCCATCACCATCTGTGTCAGGGCAACCGTTGTACTGGGCCAAACCTGGTTTGTCTGGACAAAGGTCTTTTTTGTCTATGATACCATCACCATCTCTGTCAGGACATCCTTTCAGGTTAGCAGGGCCAGGCTGTGTAGGACACTCATCAGCTTTGTCAGGTATACCATCACCATCGGTATCAGGACAACCATTTAACTTAGGCAACCCTGGTATAGTGCGACAAGAGTCTTCAGAATCCTGAATACCGTCTTTATCGGTATCAGGACATCCCTGAAACTGCTCTATACCCCATACGTCAGGACATTTATCTTTTCTGTCTGGTATACCGTCTTTATCTGTATCTTTTGGTTTACCAAAGAAGAAACGCACACCTACATTAGCACCATATGACTGTACGATACTAGACGAAACATTGTTCAGAGTAGAACTATAATCGCCAGCAGTGTTCATAAGCGTATAGTTGCTTACATTATTGTTTTTGAATGACTGATAAAGGTAGTATACACCAAAGTTAAGAGCTACCTTATCAGACAGATACCAGCTAAGCGAGGGCTGCACCATAAAGCCCAATGAAGCAGTAGTGTATGACACGTCACTCTTAGTATTATTTGGCTTGCGGGCAAGACCTACGTTTTCGTTTGAGTTGGTGCGCTGACCATCTAACCATGTAGCAGCATTGCCCGATGGATTGATAGTGTTATAATAAGCCTTAGTAATAAGCTCAGAATTTTCAGCTGTAGGCGTTACAGCATTGTCGAAGATGTAGGTATTGGTAACAGTACCATCTGCCAACCTCTGAAACTTATTGATAGCTTCATAATCAAAGTTAGCATTGGTTGTGGTGCTGTTCTTCATCTGTACATTCAACACAGGTCCCAGATCGGCTGTGAAACCAAAATGCTTAGAGAATCTGGTTTTGTATTTCAACATGATAGGTATGTTCATGTTGGTGATGGTCAGGTCTTCATTAAGATTGTTACCAGTGATGTGTTGACGAAATACACCATTGCCATCCAGACGGTTTGCCTGATACTCTACGTGGTACTCACTTAGGTTTAGCTCACCTTTTTGTGAAAGGTACATGAATCCTACACCCAAACCTATGTGACGCTTAGGACCGAAGAAGTAACCCAACTGAGCATTGAAGCCCAGAGAAGTACCATTGTCAAATGTTAGTTTTCCAGTCTTAAGATTCAGACCATTAAGATAGCCAGCCGTAGATGTGCCACTAGTCACATCCTTAGTCATGATGCCACCCATCAGGTTTACATCAAGTACCCATGGCGATAATGCGCTATCGCGAGTGTATTCTTTTTTTACTTTTGGAGCTTTTGTCTTAGGCGCCTCAGTTGTCTGGGCTGCCACCGACAGTGCCGACGAGGCGGCTATACACAAGAAAAATAAATTTTTCATCTATTGTTTATTTAGTGTTGAGACGTATTAATTTTTTACAAACTTAGCTGCACCTACTTTTATACCTTCCACATAGCAATCTACTATATAGATTCCTGCTGGCAGGCTAGCTACATCGATGTTGGCAATTTGTGTATCTGTGTTGGTAGTACTTACTACCTGACCCAGCATGTTTGCTACATCTACGCGCATTGTACCAACTACAGCAGTAGACAATTCTACAGTTACACTATTATAGGCTGGGTTAGGGAAAACATTCATTGTCACTTCACCATCCGTATTGTCGGCTATTTTTGGTGTGTTATCCGCTGGTTTGTTGTAGTATGCTTTGTTGGTACAACCATCTTCTGTTGTCGTCATTACCCAATAGTTGCGGGTAGCCGTTTCTGGCGATGCTACATAATAGCTCTGATTGATGGCACCTGCGAACGCAACGGAATCGAGTGTGTTAGCGTCATCATATCCCCACTGGTAAGATTTTACTTTACCCTGTATACATATCAGTTTTTTGCTGGCATATATTATTTGTGGTGTGCTTGCTGCACCGCTACCTATTGTTACAGAGTAGTTTGCTTTACCTATACAGCCTGTTGTTCCTATTTTAGAAGTAAGCGTTACTGTAGCAGTACCTATTATATTGAAGTTAACCAATGCATTTTGGTTCTGAGCACCAGTAGCATATACCTCTGCATTGATAGCAGACCATGTATAGGTTACACCTGCTGCTGGCGGAGTGGCTGCACCAAAGTTTTGGTACATAGCGCCGCTACACAATGTAGCTGATGGCATAACAGCAATAACAGGAGCCTCAGCCGATGGTCTTACTTTAACAGCTACATTGTAAGAGCGAGCACATGCAGCACCTACCGTTACAGTGTATGTATACACCACATCAAGGTTGCCTGTAGTAGCATTGATAAGTGTTTCGTTAACTCCATTAGTACCTGCACCATTGGTTGGTGTGATGCCTACTACCGAAGCACGACTCCAAGCATAGGTTACAGGAGGAGTAAGAGTAGTAGCTGGTGTATACACAAATGATACACCAGAACATGCACTGTCTCTAAGAGATGATGACAACCTTGGAGTAGGATGAACGATAACGCTCACAGTTTGTGTGTTGCTGCAACCATTGGCTGTAAGTGTGTACACATAAGGAACAGGTATGTTAGTATTAGTGTTATTCTTCAGCAACTCATTGATACCATTTGAACCAGTAGCTGGCAACGCACCTATACCACCTATAAAGTCGCGAGACCATGCATAAGTAGTACCCAGTGTAGTGCTGGTAGGAGTGAAGGTAAACACTGTGCTATCGCATATAGGCGTAGGAGCAGTATTGCTCAAACGTGGTTTTGGGTTAACCGTCACTACTACATTCTCAGCGTTAGAGCAACCATTGATAGTACTTGTGAATACATATGTTACAGCCACAGGGAACGAAGCAGCATTTCTCAGTCTTTCGTTAGGATTGTTGGTACCATTAGCAGCAGGGTTGGTGATGTTAGCTACTGATGCACGAGACCATGTGAAAGTAGCACCCGTAGTATTGCTACCTGGTGTGTAGTCGAAGAACGTGCTGTCGCATATTGCAGCTGGAGTAAGAGTAGTGTTAAGAACCGGAGTAGGATTAACTAACACACTAACTGTTTGATCATTGCTACAGCCATTGGCAGTAAGAGTAAACACATAAGGAACAGTAATTGGATTTTCAGAAGTATTAGTCAGTGTCTCTTCTACTGAATCTATACCAAAGGCATAAGCAGTAGATATTCCAGCCACTATATTGCGCTCCCATGCAAAAGTAGTACCTGTGGTAGCAGATGTAGCACGGTAAGAGAATGTATCGTTATTGCATATACCTGCAGGTGTTAGTGTGCTGGTAAGTACTGGTAGCGGATTAACTACTACCTGTACACTCTGTGTGTTGGTACAGCCATTGATGTGCAGAGTATCTATGTATGTAACTGTGATAGGCGCAGTAGTAGTATTAGTAAGTACTTCGTCTATATCGCCAGTACCTGATGATGCAACTTCAGCAATACCTGTTACAGCAGCTCTACTCCAAGAATAGTTAGCTAATAAAGTAAGGCTGTTTTGTGTAAAGGTGAAGTTGTCACCGCTACATACTGACCCTACCAATGGTGTAGGGAAAAGTACTGGAGTAGGATTTACTGTTACTGTTACACCCTGAGTGCTGGTGCAACCATTGGCGGTAAGAGTGAAAGTATATATTACAGCAAGAGGATTGTCGGTGGTATTATCAAGCGTTTCGCTGATAGAACCAGATGTACCAGAAGATGGCGAAGCACTAATGCCTACCACAGTATCGCGTACCCACTCATATGTAGTACCACCTACTGCACCTGCAGCATTGTATCCAAACAATGAATTGTCGCAGATATTTGCAGTAACATCTGAGCTCAATGTAGGTGTAGGGAACACAGATATAGTAAATGTATCTGGCGTACCCACACAACCATTAAGTGAAGGGGTAACAATAATCTCAGCTACATTAGTAGTGGTAGCACTGTTGGCAGTAACATAAGAAGCAATAGTATTGCTACCAGTTGCAACTAGTCCTACAGATGTATTATTGTTTGTCCAGTTATATGTAGTACCTGGCAAAGATCCACTGAATGTTATACCTGTGGTAGGTGCACCTGTACAATAGGTAAAATCAGACGTAGCATTGACGTCTGGTGTCTGACCCACTACTACATTAATAGTGATAATGTCAAAACTAGTACCATCACCTACTGCTATTTCAAACATATCTACACCAGAAAAACCTACTGTAGGTGTGTATGAAAAACCTGAAGGGGTAACAGTATCACCTGTAGCTGTAACTGTACCACCCAAGGTCAAGGTACCATGTAAGGGAGCGGTAAACTGCGACCATGTCAGTATGTCACCGTTATCTGCATCAATAGCAGATAGAAGTGCATTGATTGAATTTACCCCCTGACAGGCATTGAGAGAAGCAGGATTGGAGCCTGTAAATATTGGGCCCGTTGATGTAGCAAAAGCATTTGCAGAGCCACCTACAAGCAAAATGCTCAGGAACAGCATAGCAATGCCTGAAAATCTACGTCTAGCAGACTGGCGTAGCGCTGGTAAAAGGATAATGTTTGTCATTTTCATAAACTAAGTATAAGAGATAGATAATTATTCAATATTATTTTGCAAAAGTAGGCAAAAAAGTACTTGACACACGAAAACAGGATATGATTGAGGTCAATTTATTGTTGCGGCTATACTATTTTAACATTTATTACTGATAATTAAAGACGAAAATAGTCATTTACTAAAATTACAAAGTGAAAATTGCTAAAATACAGTACCGCAGCAAAGTCAAAAATGACAATTTTGGCATTATATTGTGTTAAATGTATTATCTATTAAAGAGTAAGACAATAAAATGCGTCGGAAGTTGTTACTTTTGAGTTCAATCATATCTGAGCCCGCATGGCATTCTGGAATAATAAAGCAAAAACAGCCCAAGAGGCTGCTGGTGAAACCCCGGCAAAGAAGAGAAAATCAGTGGGAAGAGAATGGCTAGATGCTGCATTGTTTGCAATAGTAGCGGCAACCCTTATCCGTACATTCTTTTTTGAGGCATATACCATACCTACTGGCTCTATGGAGGGCACCATGTTAGTTAACGATTACTTGTTTGTGAGCAAACTAGCTTATGGTCCTCGTGTACCCATGACTCCAGTAGCGCTTCCGCTGGTACACAACACAATGCCTATAACTGGTGGCAAATCGTATACTGAGTCTGTGCAATGGAAATACAGAAGGATTCCAGGTTTTGGAGATGTGAAGCGAAACGATGTAGTAGTTTTCAACTTCCCATCTGGCGACACAGTAATAGCCGAATACCCCGATCAAGATTACTTTACTCTGTGTAGAGGGTCGAGCAGGGAGTATATAAATAACAATTTTCATATCATCACCCGCCCGGTAGACAAAAAAGAAAACTACATCAAACGTTGCGTAGCTGTGCCTGGCGACATGCTGGAAATAAAAGATGCCCGTATATATATTAATGGTAGCATTACCCCACTGTTTCCACACTCCAAACTATACTATGTTGTAACTACAAATGGTAACGCACCTGGTGTGGAAGACAACATAGAACTGTCAGAAAGGCAAAGCAACAATATATATATATATAATCTAGAAAACTGCCAAGTGGCAGAAGTGGCAAAAGCCCCAAATGTGGTATCTGTAAAACCATACATAGCCTACCCTGCCGGTGTAACCGCTGCCGACCCTGGCAACTGGGTATTCCCGCACGATACCATTAACTATAAGTGGAACAGAGACAATTTTGGCCCTATAACCATACCCAAGGCTGGCGCTACAGTAGCGCTTACCCCACAAAACATAGCGCTATATCGCAGAATAATAAAGAACTACGAGGGTAACACGCTAGAAGAAACTGGTGGCAAAATACTTATCAACGGCAAAGAAAGTACGGCATACACCTTCAAGATGGACTACTACTGGATGATGGGTGATAATCGTCACAACTCCCTCGACTCTCGTTATTGGGGTTTTGTGCCTGTAGACCACGTTGTGGGCAAGGCATGGTTTGTATGGCTGAGCTATGGCGAAGGTGGCATACGCTGGAAGCGACTGCTTAGAGGTATTTCATCGCTCGAAAAATAAAATAATCTTCTTCATTAATATCTAACAGACATACCCACAAGGTGTGTCTGTTTTCGTTTAGGGCACTTGCAAAGTTATCCTCTAGCTGATAGGCAAAGGAGCAATAACAGAAAACCATACAGCTTGACAATATCAAAAGTTCTGTTTCCATACAATTATGGTTTACCATATTAATAGCCTCCTAGCTACTTCAGCTCTAATAATAATGGCGCTCAATAGCTTATAATGCCCTCCACACACACAAACTTGTGCTGGGTAGCACAATGAGTATTAGGTACATAGTGAAACATAAAAAAAGACCCCGAGTAGTATCGGGGTCTGGAATATGATCGAAATAAAAACTTATAATTATCTGTAGAAACCGGGACAGCGTGTTTTGGTATATGGGCGGTCGTTACCAAACGAGCGGAAATAAATCGTCACTGTAATATTCCCAAACCAATACCAGTCATTAGCCTTGCTGTCGCCACGTTGATAACCATAGTTAGGATTGTTATTATCCCATTCAGCCACTTTGTTGCCACGGAAAGACATAGCCCTAGCTAGTTGTCCTTTATAAGCCTGAAGGGTATCCATGTTTACATAAGACTTACTTACGTCATCCAAGTAGTCAGTGTTGGTGTACCTCAACCCAAGCTCTGGAGTAATAAGAATAGTTTTGCCTACAAAAAACTTGAAACCACCACCAAACGGAAAAGCCATGTTTACAAGGCTATACTGCTTACGATCTGGGTACATAGGCAATCCCTGCCCTTCTGTACTCAACGGACGCAAATACTGTTTGTTGCCACCGTCATCTTCAGCAAACGGATTGAAATAGAATGCAGCAACACCACCAAAAATGTATGGAGTCACCTTGCGACGCAATATATCAATAGGCAGGAAGTTGAACTCAACAGCCCCGTGAAATTCAAATACATTAGAAGTGAAACTTAAATTACGCTTCTGATTGATAGGTATTCTACCCAAGCTATCTGCAGCTGTTACCTGAGCATAAGACACGCCTGTACGCAAACCTATATGAGGAGTCATAAAAAACTTGTAGACAGCCGTGGTCATAGGGCGATAACCATCAGAAGCGAAAAACTTAGGTTGAATATCGCCGTAATAGTTGGCCAATCCAAGGCCCAAACCAATTTCATGGTGCGTACCTTGTGCCCTCAGGAACATAGGAAGCAACAAAGCCAGTGAGAGTAGTACTCGTTTCAACGCTTAAAGATTTTGTTAAGTAGCTGGGAAAGATAAAAACAAATATCGGAATAATAAAGTAATGCAAAAAGAATAATTGACACATGGCAAAAACCAAACAACTGAATGGAATATAAACCACTGACGTTGAACCTATAAGATGTAGCAATAAATGCTGCTGAACGATGTATTTTCAGCAAATACAGCAATATATTTTATCTTTGCAGCCTTTATTATCTTTTTCTGCTTCAATCTTAATTTCGTAATCATGAATTTGTTTTCCAAACAGAATGCTGAATTTATTGGCCGACACATAGGGCCAAATGAACGTGACACCCAAACGATGCTCGATGTGATAGGCGTGGGGAGTATGGATGAGCTGACGGGGCGTACGGTGCCTGCTGCTATACGAATGGATCATTCATTGCGTATACCTACAGGAGTGAGCGAGGCAGAATACCTGGCACAACTAAAAGAAACTTCACTAAAAAATAAACTGTCAAGAAACTACATAGGGCAAGGATACTACGACACCCACACACCTAGTGTTATATTGCGCAACATCTTTGAAAACCCAGGATGGTACACACAGTACACCCCCTATCAGGCAGAAATAAGCCAGGGCAGACTGGAAAGCCTCATCAACTACCAAACTGTAGTTAGCGACCTCACTGGATTGCCTATCACCAATGCATCGCTGCTAGATGAAGCTACTGCTGCTGCTGAGGCAATGAACATGTTCTTTCATGCTGCCAACAAAGACTCGCAAAACCCTGACAAACCAAAGTTTTTTGTAGACAATGATGTCTTCCCTCAAACTAAGGATGTTGTAGTTACCAGAGCTACTCCTATAGGCATAGAAGTTGTATATGGCGACTACAGAAACATGACACCTGATGCTACATTCTTTGGCGCGCTGGTACAGTACCCCAACGACAAAGGTAGTGTAGAAGATTATCGCGATTTCATCAACAAAATGCATGATGCTGGTGGTTACGTTGTAATGGCTACAGATCTCCTGGCACTTACATTACTTACTCCTCCAGGCGAAATGGGAGCCGATGCTGCTGTAGGTTCTGCACAGAGATTCGGAGTACCATTGGGCTTTGGCGGACCACATGCTGCTTTTTTCTCTACCAAAGAAGATTTCAAACGCCAGATACCAGGTAGAATAATAGGAATAAGTATTGATGCTCACGGCAACCGTGCCCTGCGAATGGCGCTAGGCACCAGAGAACAACACATTAAAAGAGAAAAAGCAACTTCCAACATTTGTACTGCACAAGCACTACTGGCCAACATGGCTGCTATGTATGCCGTATATCATGGACCAGACGGTCTAAAAGACATCGCTAAACGTGTAGCGCTGCTAACGCAGGTGTTGGGCGAAACGCTAGCAAGTGCCGGTGTATCACTCCACAATAACAGCTTCTTTGATACCATTACTATTACCGTAGCAGATAGCGATGCTGTAAAAGCTAACGCAGAATCCATGGGCATCAACTTCCGCTACCATGGCAATAATGTGATTGGTATTTCGCTCGATGAAACTACCACATCTACAGATGTACTGGATATCATAAAAGCAGTGCTTGACAGCGAACTACCAGTATCGTTCTCTATTGATGAACATACTTCATTGTCCCACATACCTACATCACTCACCCGTACAAGTTCTTTTCTCACTCATCAGGTGTTCAACACACACCACAGCGAGTCGCAGATGATGCGCTACATAAAAATGCTGGAAAACAAGGACCTGAGCCTTAACACCAGCATGATATCGCTAGGTAGCTGCACCATGAAGTTGAATGCTGCTACTGAGATGATGCCTCTAAGTTGGCCTCACTGGAGTAAGATGCACCCTTTTGCACCTGCCAACCAAACTGAAGGCTATCTTCAAATAGCTAAAGAACTATCTGCATACCTGTGCGAGATTACAGCTTTTGATGCTTGTAGTCTGCAACCTAATAGCGGTGCTCAGGGCGAGTATGCAGGTCTGCTTTCTATACGTGGTTACCACGAAAGCCGTGGCGATAGCCATCGCAATGTGATACTGATACCTATTTCTGCACACGGCACCAATCCTGCCAGTGCAGTAATGGTGGGCTACAAAGTAGTAGTAGTAAAGGCACTCGAAAACGGATATATAGACACTGATGACCTGAAGGCAAAAGCTGAATTGCATGCAGCTAACTTGGCAGGTATCATGATCACCTATCCATCTACCTACGGCGTATATGAAGAAACTGTAAAAGATATTACCGAAATCGTACACCAACACGGCGGACAAGTCTACATGGATGGCGCCAATATGAATGCTCAGGTAGGTCTTACCGCTCCTGGTCTCATTGGTGCTGATGTTTGCCATCTTAATCTGCACAAAACCTTCGCAATACCACATGGTGGTGGCGGACCAGGCATGGGCCCTATATGTGTTAAAGAACATCTGGCGCCTTTCTTGCCAGGGCATGTGTTCAATGCCGATGCCAACACAATGAGCAATGGTCACAATGCGGTGTCTGCTGCTCCGTTTGGTTCTGCCAGCATATTGCTTATATCTTATGCCTACATACGCATGCTAGGGTCGGCAGGTGTACGCTCTGCCACTGAGTATGCTATACTCAATGCCAACTACATGCGTGCCCGCCTCCAAAACGACTTCGACATACTGTACACCGGCACTGGTGGCACCTGTGCACACGAGTTTATCGTAGATCTTCGCCCCTTCAAAAAATCTGCCGAGATAGAAGCTGAAGACGTGGCCAAACGCCTTATAGACTATGGCTTCCATGCACCCACTATGAGTTTCCCTGTTGCAGGCACCATAATGATAGAGCCTACTGAAAGCGAAGACAAAGCAGAACTTGACAGATTTTGCGATGCACTACTGGGTATACGTGCCGAAATACGCGCTATAGAAGAAGGCAAAATGGACAAACACGACAACCCGTTGAAGAATGCACCACACACACAGTTTGTAATAACTGCCGATGAGTGGAATCACAGCTATAGCCGCCAAACTGCTGCTTACCCGCTGCCCTATGTTAAGAACAACAAATTCTGGCCTAGCGTAGCCCGCGTAAACAACACCTATGGCGACCGCAACCTGGTATGCACCTGCGAGCCTACCGAGTCGTATGCATAAGCAATAACAACACAGAGTATAACTAAAACTGGCTGCCTCATCATAGGGCAGCCAGTTTTGTTTAGAGGAGAATTAGTTAATTTTTGATAGTGAACACAAACCTACAAGCTCATGGCACAGGGTCGTGACCATGACCACCCCATGGGTGACACCTTCCAAAACGGCGCAGCGTGAGCCAACCACCACGCAGAGGGCCGTGTTTGCGTATAGCTTCAAGACCATATGCGCTGCAAGTGGGGGTATACCGGCATCTGGCACCCAAAAACGGCGATATAGCACCCTGATAAAAACGGATAAGTGCTATAAACAATATGGATAGTAATTGACGCATGCAGCTTGCCATCAGAACGATGTTGTGCAAAGGTATGGGTTTACTGCTGACCAGTAATATTAGGCACAGGTGGCAAAGTATCTGTAGGTGTGGGTATCACTACATCTTGCTCACTAGTGGGCTGCGCAGGTGGTTGCTGATGCACACTTATGAGCTTGGCTATCGCACGCAGCACTACTGGTAGTACCTCTTGGTAAGTAGGCATTTTGTTGCCGGTAAACAGGAAGAATACATGAATCTGTGTGCCTGCTGGTATTATCTCATACAGTGGCTGCTTATGCAGCCGCCAGGCTTCTACCATCAGTCTACGCACTCTGTGGCGGTCTACCGAACTACGAAACTTCTTTTTAGGCACCGAAAACCCTGCCTGCACCGGGGCGCAGGGCTGTGCAGTAGCTGGGGTTATTCTGTAAACGACCCTGAGCGGAAAAACAGAAAACGCTTTTCCAGATTGGAAAAGCGTCTTAATATGCTGCTCTCGCTTGAGCCGCTCATATACCGTGAAAGTATTACGAATGGCGAGAAGTATTACAAATGAAAATTATTTCAGGCGACGCTCGTCTGATACTGTGAGTTTATGGCGACCTTTAGCACGGCGAGAAGCCAATACTTTGCGACCATTAGCAGACTCCATACGTTTACGGAATCCATGTACTGTTTTACGGCTGCGACGGTGCGGTTGATATGTACGTTTCATAACTATATGTTTTTAAAGCCCTTTTCGGAAAGGGAGTGCAAATGTAGAACAAATATCTGAAGTGTGCAAAATATTTTCCAAAATGATGCATTGCCTATTTTTACTCCATAGAACTTGTGATTGCTACATCTGCTAAAAACACTACAGGCACCACGCTGACGCAATGCCTTGTAGTGGGCTTGTTACTACCCTATGATTATTTTTTGCTGCTCGATCCCTTACTCAAACTATTGCGGTAAGATACTATGTCCCTATCAAACAAATAAAGACCGCTTTTATCAGATCCTATCATTTCAAGCTTATCATTTAGGGTGCGGGCCAGGCGTTCTTCTTCTATCTGCTCCGCTACATACCATTGTAGAAAGTTGTGTGTGGCATAGTCCTTTTCTTGCAATGCCAGGTGCACTACTTCGTTAATGCTTTCAGACACACCCATTTCGTTCTTCAGAAACTCTTCAAACACTCGCGTCAGCGACTGAAACGTAACTATAGGTTGCTCCAGTGCTGGCACTATACCAAAACCACCACGCTCATTGATGTACATCATCAGCTTCAGCATATGCTGCCGCTCTTCCTCCGACTGTTCGTAGAAAAACTCTGTTACACCTTGCAGACCAGGCTGTATATCGGCCCACGATGCCATAGCTAGGTATATCTGCGAAGACATAGCCTCGTGCTTCAATTGTTTGTTTAGTGCTTCTTGTAGGTTCTTGCTCAACATAGTAATTTGTGTTTAGCCAAATTTAATCATTATCTGTCGTATTATCACCCTCCGTGCAACATATGAGGTGTTAAAATAATCACTGTTACTCTTTATACATAAACCATCTAGCCAGCTCCTTGTAGCTTGCCTTCTTGCCATACATTAGTATACCCACCCTGTATATACGTGCTGCCATCCAAGTGGTAAAAACAAAGCCTAATACCAGCAAAAACATAGACAAGGCAAGCTGCCATACCGGCACACCAAATGGTATACGTATCATCATGGCTATAGGCGAGGTAAAGGGTATCATAGATAGCCATACCGACAGAGAACTATCAGGATTGTTGATAATAAAACTCTGAGCCAGCGCAAACGTGAATATGAGCGGCAGCGTTACAGGTATCATAAACTGTTGCGTTTCCGTCTCGTTGTCTACAGCCGACCCTACAGCAGCAAATATGGCACTGTACAACAGATACCCAAAAAGGAAATAAAACAGAAAACAGCTAATTGTATACACCACGGGTATGCTCTCTATAGACTCCATGATAGCAGACATCCCTTTATCAGGCGTTTTTACCGCGTTAACACCCTTGGCTGCAGCCATTGATTGTTGCACCTGCTGCACCTGCCCTGATTGCGACATCTTGCTGGCCATCATAGAACCACCCACCATAGACAGCGCTACAGATATTACTATCCACAACAAAAACTGGGTAAGCCCTACCATACCCACACCTATTATCTTACCCAGCATTAGCTGAAATGGCTTTACAGATGATATAATCACCTCTACTATTCTGCTAACTTTTTCTTCTATCACTCCTCTCATTACCTGAGTACCGTATATAAACAGACACATGTAAATAAGAAATGCAGACAGAAACCCTATAGCATAGGCAGTATAGGTTTGCGCATCTTTTTCACCAGCTTCTGTTATCTGTTTTGCCTTTACTGTTATGCGTTTCTGCGCTTGTGCCAGCACTGCTGTGTCTATACCCGCTAGCTTCAGCCTACGCGACTCAGCTATGCGGCTCAGGTTATTCTCCACAGCATCTATAGTAGTGGCACTAGGTTTTTTCTCGCTCAGCAGTTCTATCTCGGCACCAGATGTAGCAGGTGGTATGTGTAGCAGAAAATTGTAGCCATTGTCTATAAAGTGCGCCTTAGCACTATCGTAGTTGTCGGTAGAATATACGTAAGTAATGGTGGATGAATTGACAAACTTGCCAGCAAACTCACCCGACATGTCTATTACCTGCACTTTTTTATCATCGCCCAGGTCATCGCCTTTCACAGCCAGATAGCCAAGTATAGCAAACATACCTATGAACAGTACGGGCACCAAAAAGGTAAGTACCAAAAACGATTTCTTTTTTACCCTTGACAGGTATTCGCGCTGAATAATGAGGAGTATTTTGTTCATAATCTTATGCCTGTTTGTTTACGGTGCGAATAAATATTTCATTCATGGTAGGTATTATCTCCTCAAATCTGGACACAGATACCAACGGCAACATATAGCGCAGCGCATCGTTGGGGCCACAGCCTTCATGGGTACGTAGTGTCAGCGAATGGTGTGCTCCACTACCCGCATCGTCTATTACAGCAAATGGCGCATCGCTACCTATATCAGCTTTCGGCCCTTCATAATCTAACCGGTAAGTGCCACTCCTAAAACTATTTTTGATATCCTTTACTTTGCCATCCAGTATTTTGTGCGACAAGTTGATGAGTGCTATCGAGTCGCATAGCTCTTCTACTGAATCCATACGGTGGGTAGAAAAAATGATGGTAGCACCATTTCTATTCAGCTCCAGTATTTCATTTTTGATAAGTTCAGCATTTACAGGATCAAAACCCGAAAATGGCTCATCAAGTATCAGCAGTTCGGGTTGGTGAAGTACGGTGGCTACAAATTGGGCTTTTTGCTGCATACCCTTCGATAGCTCTTCTATACTTTTATTCCACCACGCTTGTATTTCCAGTTTTTCAAACCAGTACTTGCTGCGCTTCAGTGCCTCGGCACGAGATAATCCCTTCAGTCGAGCAAGATATACTATCTGCTCTCCTATTTCCATCTTTTTATACAGCCCTCTCTCTTCGGGCATGTAACCTATACGCTCGGTATGTATGCGGCTTAGTGGCTCACCATTAAACAGGATTTCTCCAGAGTCTGGCGCTGTTATCTGATTGATGATGCGTATCAGCGATGTTTTTCCAGCACCATTAGGCCCCAGCAAACCAAATACTGTACCCTGCTCTACTTCTAAACTTACATCGCTGAGCGCGCGATACCCTGAATATTGCTTAACAATGTGACGAATACTAATCATGGATGGTGTGTGATTGCTGGTGTAAATTAACTATTATTTCGTGAGTAGCGTGTACAGTAAGTATCTTCTGCAATGTGCAAACTATAACGCAGGAGCAAGTGAGTAAAACTGTTAAAGATTACAAAAATCACCCTGACTATTAAATTTTGGCTCAGGAATTGAAGTGTAGAACAACATAAGTTAAAAACTACTAATTTCGCACACAAATCAAAAATTATGAAATTAAGATCTCTGATACTGTTACTAGTGGCATTGTGCCCTTTTGTGACTTTTGCACAAAGCAGCCTCACGATTTTCTCTGAAGATGGGTATAAATTTTATCTGGTACTGAATGGTCAACGTCAAAACAATGTAGCTATGACCAATGTGCGCATAGATGGATTGTCGCAGCCACAGTATGCTGTTAAGATTATTTTTGAAGACAATACAAAACCAGAAATCTCTAGAAACCTACCTACAGTAAATCCTGAGAATAATCAGTTTGCAGATGTTACCTACAAAATTAAAACAAACAATAAGGGCGAACTTAAAATGCGCTATTTTTCTGCTACACCAGTTATGCCCGACTATGTTGCCCCTCCCGATGTTTACGTAATGCATTATGGTCAGCCTGCACCTCCCCCTCCTCCGGTAATGGGTGGCGGCACTACCGTAACACAAACAACTGTAACCCAGACAACCGGCACCCCAGTGGGTGGCGTAGGTGCCAACATTAATGTAGGTGGTGCAGGTGTAAATATGAACATCAACATCAGCGACCCTACTATGGGTATGGGTGGTAGCTCTACCGTTACCCGCACCACCACTACTACTACTTCAACAGATATGGGCTACCACGACAATCAGTACAACAATGCTCCTCCTCCTCCACCATCACGCGGCGGCGGTTGCAACTTTGCTATGAACCCTACCGACTTCAGATCTGCTCTGGAAACTGTAAAAAAAGCAAGTTTTGAAGAAACAAAATTGTCTACAGCTAAAACCGTTTTATCGTCAAATTGTATGTCTACTGACCAAATCACACAGATATGCAAGCAGTTCTCGTTCGAAGAATCTAAACTAGATTTTGCAAAGTTTGCGCACGCTCGTTGCACTGACCCAGGCAACTATTTCAAGATAGGCAACATTTTCAGCTTCGATGCCAGCCGCACAGAACTCAATGAATTCATAAGCGGTCACTAATCTATTTATTGATACTTACAGATAAAGCCCTCTATCGTGGTAACGACAGAGGGCTTTATATTGTTTAAGCAATGCAACCACATTTGCTTTTGAGATAATAATCAATGTGCAAATTCATTATTTTTGTACAAATATCTATACCATGACTGAAATAATGTTAAGAGAAAAACTTGCAAAATTTTGCATGAATGGCGATATAAAAAAGGTTAAAGCAATACTTACCATACTTGAAGATGATGTAAATGAGTTTGGCAATATGGAGGAGGATTTTATCTCAGAATTAGACCGACGACAAGCATCTTTTTTGAACGAAACCGCCATAACCTATACGTGGGAAGAAACTAAAAATGCTGCTATAAAAAAAGCTAAAGCCGAATAAAAAATGAGTGTTGATATTTTGCTTCATAATGAGGCTTATGAGGAATATATTGATGCTTATTTCTGGTACGAGAAAGAAAATAAAGACCTAGGCAAAAGATTCATGAATGCTGTCGATAACAAGATTCAACAAATAAAGGTAAATCCTGAATGCTACAGTAAAACAATTCGCAACTATAGACAAGTAAAAGTAGTTGATTTCCCATATGTAATTGTATACTGCTATTACCCAAAACGAAAGTTGGTTTTCATTTCTTCAATATATCATAATAGCAGAAACCCGAAATATAAACATAGGAAAGTGCACTAGTTTAATTCTTAGATAATTATATTTTCACTGTTCCTTACCGCTTAAATATCTGCATTTACCGACTTGCCTCAATTATTAGCCGACACTGTAGATGCTTTTAATGTAGCAGTATATAGTTTTGTGAAATAATTAAGATTGGAATGCTTAAAACAATACACGCTACCTTACTACTACTGAGTATACTGCTGCTGCAAGGCATACATGCTAATGCACAATACCGAATAAGCGGCAGAGTAATAGACGACAAACAAAAACCTGTAAGAGGCGCAAGCGTATACTTGGACAATACCATAGACGGAGCCACTGCAGATAGCATGGGCATCTTCAGTTTCACCACTACTGAGCAGGGCAACCAAACTATAGTAGCTAGCGAACTCACACATACCACCGCAGGTATGCCGCTGGTGATAGCTGGCGACATAAAAGACATAGTACTGGTGCTGAAGGCCAACAAAGCAAAAGACCTTGATGCTGTGGTGATAACCGCAGGTGCATTTGATGCCAGCAATGACAAAGGAAAAACTGTACTGAAACCACTAGATATCGTAACCACAGCTGGTGCCAATGCCGATGTAGTAAAAGCCCTGCAAACACTGCCCGGCACACAACAAACCGGCCCCGATAACGGACTGTTTGTAAGGGGTGGCGACGCCAATGAAGCAGCAGTGATAGTAGATGGCATGGTAGTGCAAAATGCATTCTTTAGCGGTGCACCAGGTGTGGCCACACGTAGTCGGTTTGGAGCATTTCAGTATCAGGGTGTGTCATTCAGTAGTGGGGGGTATAGTGC
>CAZRPA010000024.1:0-34696 GCA_964601855.1 uncultured Flavipsychrobacter sp.
GAACCCACGGTCAGAACAACACCGAGCAGAAAACACTACAACCTGCAAAAATGAATACCATTGATAATCAATAACTTATCTATCAATACCCATGAAACAACCAGCAACTAACCGGCAACACCAGAAATGAACAATAAACCCAATATAACCTATGAAGTCTTTGCACCTTTTAAATCACGTACATCTTTGCGCCTACTTTGCGGCACTTAGCGACCTTTGCGGTTAGCCTTTATAATTTTGCTTTTAGTATGCAGACGTGCAAAAACGAATACCATTGATAATCAACGACTTATCTACCAAAACCCATGAAACAACCGGCAACAATCCGGCAAAACCAGAAATGATAATCAAACCCAATATGACTACATATAATAACAAAATGGGTTACTCCTCAGCTATATGATCCGTAAGGCGGTCGTTCATTTCCTCCATATAGTCCATTTGCATCTGCTGAAATTCCATGATTTTTTGCATCTGAATGATCATCAGGTGATCTAGTTTTTCGTGTAGCATTCTTATTTCTAGCTCAGCTTTCAGATTTACTTTATAGTCATATTCACTTCTTTGTCGGTCCTTTGTTTCTTGTCGGTTTTGGCTCATCATAATGATAGGAGCCTGTAACGCAGCTATGCAAGACAGCACCAGATTGAGCAAAATATAAGGGTAGGGGTCAAAAGCCTTATTGAGCAGGAAAACAGAATTGAGCACTATCCACACTACCAGCACCGTACCAAAAGAAATGATAAATGTCCAGCTACCCCCAAACTCAGCTACCTTATCAGCCATTTTCTCGCCAGTGCTTAGTGGGGCGTCTTTGCTGTTGTCGGTAGCCATAAGCTCCTGAGCAGTAAGGGCAGCCATCATGTCTTGTTCCACCTTTACCGCCATACCTGTCTCATTATCTATAATGATTTGCAGGTATTTTTTGCGGTACTGTTGCAAGGTGTTTATGTTGATGTACTTATCATCACCAAAACCCGGATAGTCAGTAGCTATCAGTTCTTTTAGGTTACTGCGAATAGCAGCACCCGGTATTAGAGCAGCTTTAGGATAAGCTTTGCCAGTGATATAGCATTTGTTCTGGTTCATATACAGTGTTAAGGTAGTGCATTAGAAGATATAAACCTATGATATTGCTCAGATGATGCTATAGTAGAGGGCTTACCACTATCATGTTTCTTTTGCTGCATGTTTGGTACTTTTGTAGTTATGAAAAAGGTGATGGTAGGTATACTGGTTGCTACTGCGGTGGCAGCTTGCTATGCCTTTTCGGCACACAAACCTGGCACTACTATAGTTGCACCCACCACTCCTGAACAGTTGGGTGAGCGGCTATTTTTTGAAAAAATCCTCTCTGCCGACCGCAGTCTCAGTTGCGCATCATGCCACATACCTGCGTACGGTTTTGCAGATACTGTAGCCTTCAGCAAGGGGGTAGGTGGGCGCTTGGGCAAGCGCAATGCACAGTCGTGCGCTAATATGAGCGACAGGCCTTATTTCTTTTATGATGGCAGAGCTGCCACTCTTGAAGACCAAGTAAGGTTCCCTATAGAGGATAGCAATGAGATGTCGCTACCTATAGGGCAGGCAGTGGCTCGTTTAGGACAGAGTAAGGAATACACGGCATGGTTTCAAAAGGTGTATAAAAGCAAACCTACTGAGCACTACTTAAAAGCTGCAATAGCTGCTTATGAGCGTACACTAGAAACCTCTAAAACACCCTTCGACCGATATATGGATGGGAATGACAGTGCAATATCAGAGTCAGCAATAAGGGGCAGAGAACTGTTTATGAGTAGCAAGGCTAAGTGTTTTGATTGTCACTTCTCACCCGATTTCACAGGAGATGAATTCAGGAATATAGGGCTATATGATGGGGTGAAACTGAAGGATGAAGGTAGGTATGGCATCACTGGCAATAAAGACGACCTAGGCAAGTTTAGAGTGCCAGGGCTACGCAATGTGGCAGTCACCGCACCTTATATGCACAATGGCATGTTTAGTACGCTAAGGCAGGTAATAGACTATTACGACAACCCCACAACCATTGTTCCCAACCCTATCAACATGGACACTCTGCTATCCCAACCCCTACACCTCACCGAGCAGGAAAAACAAGATCTAGAAAGCTTCTTATTCACCCTCACCGATGACAGGTTTAAGAAACGATGATGGTAGATCGAGTATTGATACTGCTACAAAGAGCTATAAGCAACAGGAAGAAACAATCAAAAAAATGGCTACCGGTAAGGTAGCCATTGGTGTATAAAAGTATCGTAAAAGAGATTATCGGATCAGAGTCACTGTACCCGTAATGGTTTTGTTGGTACCATCTGGCTTGCCTAGTATGATGATGTAGTTGAAGGTACCCATGTCGGCGGGTTTGCCATTTTGTGTACCATCCCAGCCTAGGTTGCTACCATCATCGGCACGGAATATCTGCTCGCCCCAACGGTTGAAGACGCTCATCATTACCATTTTATGCTTGCCCAGATTCACTACTCTGAATACATCGTTCATGCCATCCGCATTAGGTGTGAAACCTGATGGTACAAACACATCATCATCCGTAGATACCTCTATAAGCACACTAGCAGTGTCTATGCAGCCATTGCTATCTACCGCCATTACAGTATATACTGTAGTAGCAAAAGGTGTGGCAATTGGGTTATTGATGTTGGGGTTATTGAGCGAGCCATCGTTTGGTGTCCAAGTATAGAGGCTACCATTACCCGCGTCTAGCTGAATGCTGCTGCCTAGCGGTATAGTTTGGTTTTTAGTGATGTCGAGCAGGGTAAGAGATGCATCGCCTACATTGATGAAGGTCGTATCTGTACCGCTACAACCAGTTACGGTATTAGTAACAGTAACAGAGTAGATACCTTCATGCACTGCGTTGGCACTGCGTATAAAAGGGTTCTGCTGTATAGAATTGAACGAGTTAGGTCCAGACCATTGATAGTCGAAATCATCGCCTATAGGGCTAGCTTCCAGATTGATAGGTTCTTTAACACACACAGACCTTCCGCCACTAGCTGACGCAACAACATCGGGCAAAATAGAAATCTGGAAAACATCTTGTGACTTACACAAAAATCCGGGTACAGTTACAGTTACTGTATAAGTTACAGGACCCAGTGGAGTGCATATAGGCTCCATCAAGGTAGGATCGTCGAGGTAGGTAGTAGGTATCCAATCGTACAGATAACCTGGGTTGCCAGCTACTCTAATAGCAGCAAACTTGCCAGGGCATATCGCAGTATCTCTGGTCAGTACCTGTACTACAGGGTCTATAACTGTAATAGTAATAGTAGCAAAAGCCGGACAACCACCTATGGTAGAGGTAGCAGAAAGACTGTAGGTGGTAGTGGTGAGTGGGCTGGCTGTAGGGTTCTGGAACAAAGGATTGTCGAGTGACCCACCAGGTGCCCACGAGTAAACCAAGCCAGGTGTACCCCCAACTAATATTTTGATATTACCCCCTTTGCATATAGAAGTATCGGGGGTAATGACACTGATGGCAGCTACATTTATACCTATGCTCACTGCATCTGTAATGGTTGCACAGCCCGATAGAGGTAGCGTAGCAGACATAGTATAAGAGGTGAGTGTAGTTGGGGTGGCTATAGGTTGCATAGCTGCTGCACTAGATAGCGTAGTAGCCGGAGACCAGCTGTATACCAATCCAGGTGTGCCAGATACTAGTATTTGCAATGAAGCACCTAAACATATAGAAGTATCAGGAGTAGTAATAGCAGCTGTGGGGCGGTCTAGAATGTTGAGCTGAATAGTATCTACTATACCGCAGCTAAATGGAGAAGAAAGGTAAACAAATACTGTTTTTACACCACTGGGAGGCGTGGTAATACCAGACAGATTGATAACTACACTGGTATCGCCAGGAGCTATAGTGGCACTATCTGGTGCAGAGAAGTCTGTACCTCTGATGGCAGTACCACCATAAGTGAAATATACACGTTGCGGAGTACCAGTAGTGCGGCTATTGAGTACTGTAATAGGTGCCGGAGCGCAGCCCTTCACAAAAGCATTAGGGATACCTGCTATAGTATGACCTATAGAATCATTCTTTTTGAAGAAGTAAGAGTTTGTTTTTAGGCTGCCTGCTTCTATAAATACACCTGAGTCGTAAAGCGAATTGCTGGCGTCAGCCACTGTTAGCTTTAGGTGGTAGGTGCTACATGGTGTCACCCTGTGCTGTGCTAGCAGCTTGGTGGTGTAGCCACGGTATGTAACCTGTGTGCCTCCTAAGTTGTTGACAAAAAAGGTAGTAAATGGAGAACCTGGCCCCATCGCAGTACAGTTGGCTATATTACAAAACCCCGGGAAACCAGGAGGACCAGGTACGCCACTGTTGATGCTGTTGACCGTAACTGGAATGTTAGTGCCAGGCACCAATGCCATATTCTGAGTGCCCACAATACCCGGACCCGATATGAAAAACGCAAAAGCATCGTTGTACTGACCGCAGGTAGAGTTGATGTACTCCTCAGACCCAAACTGATAATTGAAACTTACGGTATCGCCCTTGGGTACAAAATCAAATTCTAGTACACAGGCATTAAAGGTAGTAGCACCTGCTAGTGCATTGAGGGCAGGGTCGCCGGCACCACCGTTATTAGTGCTGGCAAGGAATGTTTCCAGTCCAGCAGTGTTTGCAGCATTGCCAGTAGTGAGTACTATACCGCTGTCTATGATAATGGGCGTAGTGACAGATATAAATGTACCATTGGCTGCACCAGCACAGGTGAGTGTAGGTGCAGAGATAGAGATACCAGGGCCTGCCAGTTTAGATGCCAGCACAGCAGCGGTATGATTGGGTACTACAGTAAGCTGAGAGAAAGCTGCATTCTGAAATCCAAAACACAACAAACTAACCAGCCCAAACAAGAATGAACGTTTCATGATACTTTTAATATTATTGCAAAGTAACGTACTCGAAATTACTTCTTTATTACGTTAATATGATATTTCGCCCTACTTTTTTATTGATTATTGGGCGACAGTTAATAATCTGTTGATAACACCTGCATTTGTGTTTAGCCTCATCAGGTATACCCCTGGCGTGGTTATCTGCAATTCATAATTATGTTCGCCAGCAGCTACATCATAGATGCTGTGGTTATGTATCAATTTCCCTGTCATATTGTACACGCTTATGTACACATCAGAAGCGCTGCTGAGGGTATACATTGCAGTTACATTGCCTGTAGACGGATTGGGGAATACTGCTAAATCATCTGTGGGAATCGTTACACCATCTATGCTGTTAGCATCACAATCGGGTATGTTCGTGAGTGAGCCGCCAAGCTGCGTAAAGTTGGCATAGAACGACTGATAGAACAGATTTGCAGCAGTATCGTCATGTATTATCAGTGTATTTTCGTCGTTTTTAGTGTCGGCACTATTAGTCCAGTTGTGCGAGCCAGTGAGCACCAATGGGTCTGAGCACTTGTTAGAGGCATCTACTATCAGAAACTTGTTGTGATAAATACCTGCTATATTATGCACTTTGTACCGAGAACTACCCAGCCCCGACAATAATATACCATGTGGTGAGTTGGTCTCAGACGCTACATCGTTGATACCAGCCACATACACACCGCTATTATTTTTTGTTACCATCTGAGAGGCATTGGTGTTCATAGTAAACGTGGACATGCCAAAATACAGGTCAGTGTTGGCAGTATTTATCGCGTTCAATATTTTACTATTTACGCCGTCGGCAGGGCTGAAGTAGAGCTCTACTTGTTTGCCATCGATAATAAAATTGTGGTTGCCAAGGTCGGTTTTGTTTTCGCCAAATTTCGACAACGTGAGGTTTGGGGCAATACCTGTATCCCCCCACATCATATTGAAATGGTCTCTGTATGCCTTTGCTAGTGGCTGGTGTTGTATCACTACCGCATTGTTATAATCGGTATTAAATTGCTGTGTGTTCCAGTTAGACGAGCCTGTCCATACTATGGCATCGTCGGGGTTAGAAGACAGGGCATCTATTACCATGAACTTGTTATGCATGATAAAATAATCTGAACCGGGATCTGGGCTGCGCAATTTATTGATAGCAGTGTTTAAGAGGGAAGAAGCCCCTATTACACCTGTATTGCTAGAGCTAAAATCATAAATCCACCTTACTCTTACGCCACGGTTGT
The DNA here is from genome assembly GCA_964601855.1 of uncultured Flavipsychrobacter sp. Taxonomy (GTDB): domain Bacteria; phylum Bacteroidota; class Bacteroidia; order Chitinophagales; family Chitinophagaceae; genus Nemorincola. The sequence continues at coordinate 6,174 of CAZRPA010000024.1, forward strand.
GCGCACTGTTTACAGCTACTGCTATTGCTGGAAATGAAGATGTGTAATTATAAACAGCAATATCAAGTGTGTACTTTGCACGGTTTATATAAGCCACAATAGTATCTCCCATACAGTTGTTGAGGTACTGTGCATTCACCCCTTTGGATACAGATGTATTTACTGGCTTGTTGAAGTAATACTTTATTTTGTTTGTGGCATGCACTTGCACCGATAGTAGGGTCACCAATATCAAGGTCAGTCTCGTCTTCATCACAATGTTCAAAATGTACCTTTATTTAGGAATAAGTTTTTGCAAAAGCTGTGCAAATTATGAAGATATTTTTAAATGTAGTACTTGTGCAGGTTATATTTCCATTAAAATTCTGATAGTTGTCCTCATTTTTGGGATGTTTAATCAAATGGTAACCAATAATTAATCTTATGCTTTTGCATATATGACAATTGGGTATTAACTTTGTAAGTTACGTGGCTGATTCACTCTTGGGGGTGTGGTGTCATTTTATTGATTTAAATTTAAGCCTCAATATTAGATTATGAGTATTGGTAAGATAAGATTGTTTTCAGTAGGGTATGTATTGGCATTTTTTATGTTGGTTGCATCGGGTACAGTATGGGCGCAGACACCTATTGCTCCTAATGCATGGACTGGTAGTCCTGCATCAGCAGCCGGACCTAGTGGATTCACGACTTTGCCAGCCACTACTACGCCTGGCGTAGCTACGGTGGCAGTATCGCAGTGGAACAGAGGTGCAGTAACATTTAATGCTGCTGCTGGCTGCTACAATAGCCGCGACTGGGAAGTAGGAGGTACTATTGCATCGGCTGTAGCCAACAACCGTTTCATATCTTTTACTGTTACCAACTCAGCTACCACACAATTACAAATCACACGTTTGTTTATCAGGTCGCAGGTAAGTGCTACTGGGCCACAGAAGGTACAGGTACAATACACTATGGGAGCCACTACAGCCAATTTTGGCGGTGAAGTAGCTACAGCGCATACAGCGTCGGCAGAAGACTGGACAATAACTGATGTTATATGTGTGCCACCCAGCCGAACAATAACCTTCCGCTTATATGGCTGGGGAGGTACTGGTGCTGCCGGCACGCTGCGTATCAATGATGGTACTTCTATTTTTGCATTTTTTGCTACGCCAGTTACCGCCACAGCATCTAGTAATGCTCCTATTTGCGAAGGCACACAACTAGATTTTACCACTACAGTTTCTGGGGGCATACCCGGCTATACTTACAGTTGGTCGGGGCCTGGCGGTTTTACCAGTACATTGCCCAATCCGTCGATAATAAGTCCAACACCTGCAGCTTCTGGTGTTTATACTGTTACCGTTACAGATGCGCTCTCCTGCAATACATCTACTACACCAGTCACTGCAAGTGTCACTGTCAATCCTACGCCGGCTGCCATCACTGGTACTACACTAGTATGCCCCGGACTCACTACTGCACTCAGCAGCACTACTGCCGGCGGCACATGGTCTAGTGCCGACCCAGCTATTGCCACTGTGGCAGCAGGCTCAGGGGTAGTTACAGGCGTATCGGCTGGTACAGTTGTTATTTCATACACACTTTCTACATCATGTTTCACTACAGCAGTGGTCACGGTCGATGTGCCACCAGCTGCACTCACAGGTGGTTTATCCATTTGTGAGGGTTTGACCTCATCGCTAGGAAGTGCTACTCCCGGTGGCGTATGGACCAGCAGCAATGTGGCTGTAGCAACGGTTAGTGCCACAGGAGTAGTTTTTGCAGTTGCTCCAGGTACTTCTACCATTACTTACACCATACCATCGGGCTGCATAGCTACAGCTGTAGTCACTGTTTATCCTTTTCCAGCAGCTATTACCGGACCCACAGCAGTATGTGTAGCACAAGACATAACGTTATCTAATACGGTAGCTGGGGGCACATGGACCAGTAGTAATACCGGAATAGCCACAGTGGATGCGACAGGGGTGGTGACAGGTGTAGCCGCTGGTACAGTTAATATCACCTACACATTACCCGGAGGCTGTTTTTCTACTTATACAGTTACAGTAAATCCTTTACCCGCAGCCATTGGAGGTCCGTCGTCAGTATGTGTGGGTGCTGTGTCTACCTTCACCAATGCTACCCCCGGTGGCACCTGGAGTAGCAGTGATCTTACAGTAGCTACTATAGGTGCTGGTAGTGGTGTGATGCTGCCTTTGTTGGCAGGCACTACGGTAGTTACTTATACTAATACGACTACTACTTGCTTCATCACCCGTACCGTTACTGTCAATCCTTCTCCTGCAGCTATTACGGGTGCATCAGGTGTTTGTTTGGGTACTTCAGTTACACTTTCCAGCACTACAACTGGCGGCACTTGGACCAGTAGCAATACTACCGTAGCTACTATTGGTGCAGCAACTGGTGTGGTGAATGGATTAGTGGTTGGTACTACTAATATTACTTACACTGTTACCTCTACTGGGTGTATTGCTACTCGTGTGCAAACCGTGCATCCATTGCCTTCCGCAATCACTGGTCCTACCACTGTATGTCCGGGTCTTAGTATTACATTGTCATCATCGCCCGCTAGTGGTAACTGGACCAGCGCCAATACTACTATAGCAACAGCCGCACCTACTACCGGTGTGATAACTGGTGTAGCAGCAGGGCTAGTAAACATTACATATACGCTACCTACTGGCTGTATAGCAGTGAGGTCAGTAAGTGTAAATCCAGCACCACCTGCCACCATTACGCCGCTGGGCGATACTACATTCTGCCCCGGCGATTTCGTGGCACTCAGTGCCAACACCGGTGCTGGTCTTACCTATCAGTGGTATAGCGGCGCCACTCCTATATCTGGTGCAGTAACAGCTACTTACATTGCTACCACTACTGGCAGCATCAGAGTCAGGGTGTTTAATGCTTTAGGTTGTCCTACTTTTTCTGCACCTATGGCAGTGCTGGCAGATGCCGTTACCGCTACTATAACACCAGCTGGTGGTATCACTACTGCTTGTGCGTCTACGCCAGTGGTGCTCAATGCTACTGCCGGTACAGGCTATACCTACCAGTGGTTGCTGGGTGGTGTGCCTATCACTGGCGCTACAGGAGCCAGCCTTACTACCACTGCTAGTGGCAGTTACACAGTACGCATCACTAATGCTACTGGGTGCTCAGATGTATCAACTCCTTTAGCTGTTACTTTAGTTCCTTCGCCCAGCGATGTAGTTACTATTTCTGGTCCACTTACTTTCTGCTTTGGTAGCAGTGTCACACTCACTGTAGGTACAGGTACTGGTTATACCTATCAGTGGTTTGATGTGGGTGGTGCCATTGCCGGTGCTACAAGCAATGTGTTTACCGCTACAGGTACGGGTGCATACTATGCTACCATCACTAATACCGATGGTTGTGTGGCCACTACTGCTATTACCAATGTGGTTGTAAACCCACTGCCAGACCCAACCATTACCCTTGGTGGTCCATCAGTGTTTTGTGTGGGTGGTGGTGTGTTGCTCAGCGCCGTCCCAGGTTTGACTTATCAGTGGTACAGGAACGGTGTAGCTATTATGGGGGCCAATTCAGCGTCTTATGCTGCTACATCTACTGGTGGTTATAGGGTAAGAATAACCAATCCGGCAACCGGCTGCACCAGTATGACAGCTGCCGATTCTGTAATTACACTCATAGATAATCCTTTGGCTATTGCGCTCACACCCGCTCGTTTCTGCTGGGGCGGTAGCGCATTGCTGTCTACCACATTTGCAACTTTGGGAAGTGGTGCCAATTATCAGTGGTCATTTAATGGTACACCTATACCCGGTGCTACTAATGGTACCTACAGCGCACCCAATACCGGCGATTATAGTTGCAGTATCACCGTATCTGGTGTAGGAGGCTGCACTGTGGCTACTGGTGATATATCTGTGAATGAAGTACCGTTGCCAGATCCAGTAATAACACAGGCTGGTACATTGCTACGTACACAAACTTTTTATACTTCTTACCAGTGGTACAAAAACTTGGTGTCTATTCCCGGTGCCACTACGCACACTATAGCACATATGGGTGCTGGCAGCTATAAAGTAAGGGTTACTGACACTAATGGCTGTCAGTCTATGTCTGGTAGTTATGTGCTTAATGGTGGAACTACAACTGTCAGCAATACTTCTACTCATCACATCAGTATCTACCCAAATCCTGCACAGGCCATAGTATACATACAAAGCGATGTAACTGTAAATGCAGTAATAACAAGCATGGATGGTAGGGTAGTGATACGCAAGGCAAATGCTACAACCGTAGATATAGCTGCACTGGCTGATGGTTTGTACCTGATAACGCTGTATGACAACACCAACACTGCTATTAGAATAGAGAAGCTAGTGAAGCATAGCAACTGGTAAAAGAGTAAGTACTATTCAATATTACAGAGCCTGCACATTTTGAATTGTGCAGGCTCTTTTTTATAGCCTTGCAGTCTATACGGCTTTTATTCTCTTGCTGTTGACAGTATTATCGGTTGGTTAAATAAAAATATTATGTTTTACCCTCACAATATCTCTCAACCACCCGTCTTGTTATATATACCTTAACAATTTAAACCGATTTTTATGAGACACCTTATTACATTTTGTTTGGCATTATTATCGCTCGCCGTCTTTAGCAATAGAGCTAGTGCTTCTACTTCTATCACATCACACTCCTATTATTTTTCTGCTAGTTGTGGTACTGTCTATTTCTATGTAGGTACTGCAGGATGTACAACCAGCGACTCGCTAATGGCATATTTTGGCGATGGATCTAATGATATTTTTGTCGACTCCTGTACTGGATCTGTAGGCATGGTCAATTTTGCACACACCTACACCACCAGTGGTAGCTATACCGTTAAGCTGGTTGCATATTCTGGATCAATAGCCCAAGATTCTGTAATATTCACGGTCAATGTAAACTTTTGCAGACAACTACCCATAAGTGTGTACAATGACCTAAATAGCAATTGTATACACGATATAACCGATGCCAATGTTAATGCCCCGACTATTATAAAAGTAGACTCAGCGGGTACGCCTATAGACACTGTAAGTATGCTATACGGTATGTACTACACTGTATATGGTCCTCCGGGTACGGTCTACACATTCAGGGTACTCACTCCGCCTGCGGGTATGGCGGCTACATGCCCATCTACAGGCATCGTCACCAGTACTGTACCACCAGTAGGCGTTGCCGCTACTTTGCAGGAAATAGGATATGAGTGTGTCACTACTGCCGACTATGACCTAAGCCTGAGTGCATCGTTCAGACCCGCAATAGCTGGTGGCGGAGCCAATGTGGGCTCAGCAGTTATCTACAACTCCAACTGTGCTGGTACTCCTACTCCAGCGGTTTTAAAATTTGAGTATAGCCCCAAATATTCATTCGGATTCATTACTCCGTCTACACTTACCTATACCGTTACTGGCACTAGTGTGTCGGTGAGTTTGGGTACTATCACACCTACTTCTCCTAAATTGGTGAATATCAAATTAATTCCTGTACTGCCACTTACACTGGGCGATACTGCCAATACCAGATTCTCTGTTACTCCTGTAACAGGAGATGTATTACCTGCCAATAATGTAGTAGTACGTTGCGACACTGTAATAGGTGCTTACGACCCCAACCAGAAATCTGTAACGCCCTCAGGCCCCATATCGGCTGGCGAACACCTCGAGTACCTGCTGGAGTTTGAGAATCAGGGTAATGACACAGCCTACAACATACACATATTAGATACCCTGTCCGACTATCTAGACATCAACACCCTACAGGTACTAGGCAGCACCCATGCGGTAAGCCTCATAAAATATGTAGGTGCTGGTAAAAACATACTCAAATTCGATTTCGCCGATATCAGACTCCCCGATAGCTCTCATCACGACTATTGCAGAGGTTCTGTGGCTTTCTCTATCAATGCTAAAAGCACGCTTGCATTAGGTACAGTGATACCCAATAGGGTAGGTATCTACTTTGATACTAACCCTGCTATCATGACCAACACTGTGTATAGCAACATACCATTGCCTACAGGCATAGTCAATACCCGCTTATCTGCTGTGACCCTCTACCCCAATCCTGTAAGCAACCTCCTGCACATAGGCACAGACGGTCAGTACAGCACCCTTACTATCTACAACATATTAGGGCAAATGGTGACCACAATGGCTATACAAAAAGGCAACACAGATATAGATGTACACAGCTTTCAGCCAGGAATATACTATGCCACACTACGTGGAACGAATGGCACTAAAACAATCAAATTCGAAAAACAATAAGTTACTAGCTTAGCTTGTATAACTTGCAATGGGTTGACCGTACTATTGGTCAACCCATTATTTTTTTTGTAGAGTTTATGGCTCTTTTTGTACAGTGTTTGGTGTAGCATATCTGTGTTTTTAGTGTTAAAGCAAAGGTTTGTATCAATTAGGTTCTTGTGTTAGTGCCGCAATCAATAATTTTGCGTTTTCATTCAATAACAACACCTTACATACCACAACACATGGTAATGTAACTGCAAACAATATTGGTCTAAATAATATAGTGCATGGTTGGTATAAGAACTTATTGCTTTACGCTGATAGCAATACTATCATCTGCTGTTAAATCATCATCTCAGGCTATAGAAATTGGTTCTTGGAATGTTCTGAACATTAAGTACAATCATACCAAAGAACTTAGTTTGTTTGCGGAAGGCCAATTACGTTCACTGAAGTTGTATGATGAATTCCATTATCATGAGTATAAAGGTGGTATCAACTATAAATTCTCAAAATCGATAATGCTAACCTTAGCTGCTGGTAGTTATCAAACTTACAGAGAAGGAGGGAATTTTGAGACTCCTAAGAACAATGATGAATTCAGGCTATGGCCACAGGTTACCCTATTTCAGGAAATTAATAAAATAAAAATAGAGCAACGTTACAGAGCAGAAATGCGCTGGACTATAAACGGTTATCGTAATCGGTTTAGATACAGATTGGGTGCTAATTACCCCTTTGGGAAAGAGAAAAATGGCTATAAGCCATTTTTGGTAAGTGTGAGTAATGAGTTGTTTTTTACAGATGTAGCGCCCTATTTTGAGCGAAACAGGATTCAAATGAATTTCAATTACAAGATCTCAAAAATCTCCTCAATTCAATTCGGTTATTTACATCAGTTTGATTACAAAATCAGCGACGAAACCGGACGCGACTTTTTAGTGGTGGGTTATTTTAAGGAAATAAACAGAAAAATTCCTTCAAGAAAAGAGCAATAAAATCTGCAAGGCGCTCACTAGAATCCTCATACTGCCCCATTCCCCACACAAAAAAAGCCCACCACTTGCGTGGTAGGCTTTTCATTATAAATGTAATGTCGATATTAGTTTACCGCAAACTTAACAGTAGTAGTGCTGTTGTTGCTGCTTATTCTTGCAAAGTACATACCAGATGTAAGGTTAAGACCGTTTACAGTCAGTTGGTTTTCACCAGCTATTGCTTTTACATTCTGTGTGTGTATTGTGCGACCAGTGATGTCATAGATGCTCAGGCTATAGTTGTTGCTTTCTTCTGTGCTGTATACAAAAGATACTTTGTCAGAAGATGCAGCGCCTATCACTTTAAGCTCAGTAGTAGGTGCGCTAGCTACATCAGCTACACCAACACTACCAGTCCAAGTAAGATTAACATCATCAATCGCAGTTACTGCACGTGAACCAGAACCTGTAGATGCTGTAAGTGCTACTACGCGTATCCATACGTTAGTAGCTTTGTTGTCAAGTGCGCTACCAAAGTTAACTGTGATCGGATTGTTGCTGAAGGTCATGTTGCCGGTAGTCATAGTACCAGTTGTAGTAGCAGGAGTGAACACATCGCTTGCGCCTAGTGTATTACCTACGAAGTAATCAACTACCCATGTAGTAGTACGAGGAGTAGTATAATCAAGAGACTGTAGTTTGAAAGCAAGATTAAGACCAGTAGCACCAGTAGTATTAGCCAGCTTCAGTACAAATGCTGCACCTGGCTCCAGATTTGGGTGGGTACTGTTAGTCTGAGATACTTGTTTTACACCTAATGCTCTGTCAGAGATTGCTTTCTGAGCATCGCAAGTCAATGATGCAGTTGCTACATTGGCAGATGCCATGTTTTTGAAACCGCCGCCATTTACGCTTGAACCACAAGCCAAAGTATCGGCATAGATACCATAGTTTACATTTTCGCTGAACAATTTGATAGTACCTACAGAAGAAGCTGTAGCAGCGCTATATACAGACCAACCAGTAGGCAAACCTGCACCTAAGCTGTTAAAGTTCTGAGTGTAAGAAGTGCCCGATAGGGTTACCTGTGCGTTCAGGTTCATGGTTACTGCAGCAGCAGCAATAAGTAAAAGTGCTTTTTTCATAATCAATTGTTTTGTATTTTATAAAGTCTTTGCAAAATTAAGCAATCCATGTTATTAAATCATTACCAAAATTTATGTGTAGTGGTAATTTGTCTGTTTCTTTTTTTATGGGCAAGTTCTTTCCCCTGTAAACTGTACATCGGTAGTGTCTCTCATCACAAACTGTGGCGTATTATAGTAGGTAGTGAAAATGCCAGTTATCTTTCCTTTACCATTGGGGGTAGTAGCTGCTTGAAAGGTAGAATAGCTACTGTTGTACATCGTCAGCGAGCCCGAAAATGGACAATCAGCTATTGTACGATTGGTGCTAGCGTTAGCGTTAGAGTACAGCACATTGTTAGACCCTGTTGCAAACTGCATATTATCTAGCGTCACCAGCGTATTCAGGTATTTGCGTGGGCTAGTAAATAGGTCCGCTATCGTCACTACTTTAGGGGTAATGGTGTTGGGGAATGAACCACGCACTATAAAGGTGCTGATAAGCGATGAAGGTATACCTGTGGTGCCACCTGTAGCATCTATACTATAAGCTATTTCGGGTAGACCTCTGTAGTTGATCAGGTATAGTCCTTTCAGCTTCACATATATCCTACGGCCTACTGGGTAGTCGCCATACAGGTTAGTTCTGTCTAGCACCAGTGCTATTGCACCGCCGGCAGTGTCTTGTATGTATAGCTGTTTGTAGATGTTGCCCGTTTTGTCGTTGCCTATCACTATACCACATATTGTAGTATCGCCCATCACACGACCTTTGTTGCTTTCCAAATACAAAGCACCTTCAGCCACTGCACTTATAGGTGCTGTAATAGGCAGCATAGGATCTACCTGGCTACTTTCTAATGGAGCGTCAAAATCTTTTTTTACACATGACGATATACTCATCGCTCCTAGCGCACACAGTAACGTTGTTTTTAACAATTTCATTTTTTTCATTTTTTAGAATCTAAAGCTTAGTGACACATAATAGTTTGCACCAAACGCATAATCGTATTTATTAGGGAATCTGTTTGCATTTCTTTGGCTGTAATCATAGCGTAGCTGCTCAAAGCCTGCTACTTTAATGTCTGTTTTGTTCAGCACATTTACCACACCCATATTCAGATAAGCAGTGGTAGTACGTTTCAGGTTCTTGATATACTTATTTACCCTAAATGATTTTCCGGCATTTACATCCATAGTGAATGCAGCAGGCAGTTTCTCCTGAGCCAATATGCTATTCCATTTTGCACTTCCTTTTTCTACTAGGTCTGTAGCTTCTTGTGTACGGCGGTCGGGGTTGATATCCACATAGTTGCGGTCTGTGTAGTTGAAGTTTACTCTACCTGTCCAGTAGTTTTTAGGACGATAATTGATTGCAAAAGAATAAACAGATTGTGGACCCACTGCCAGGTAATAATCTTTAATAAACACCTTACGCTCTATTGATGTTTGGTCGGGCTGGTTATCGCGGTAGAAGTTAACGTTAGGTCTGTTAGTGTAAAACGCCTGACCTACTGCCGCTATAGCTGTAAGGCTCCATACATCGTTTACCTTCAATGCACCAGAAAACTCAGTACCTATTGAGCGGGTATTGACACCAGTCATTATATAGTTCACAAACGATATTACTGCCGGGTCATCGTTAAAGAAGGTCTTATTGATAGCTGCGTCTGTTACATCTGTAGCATACCCTGTAACACGAGCATAGATGCTTGGCGACTTGAATATATACCCAGCTTCTACTGTTTTAGATTTCTGTGTAGTAGCATTGTCTATCACAAAGTCGCGGGTGCGGGCAGATATGTAGGTATTGGTCACCTTTGGTGCTTCAGTAGATATATCAGCATTTACATACAGATTGTGTTGGTTGTTTACCTTATACAGCACACCACCTTTTCCTTTATAGGTCAGGAAGTCGTTCGACTTACTTTTACCCAGAGAGTTATCAGGGAATAAACCATTCTGCATAAAACCATTGCGGAAGAACGATGTATAACCACCATTGGCAGCAGCAAAGAAGTCAAATTTGTTAGTGGTAATAACTGTTTGACCCCATATTTCACCCTCTTTGATGTTCATGTTATAGTCATAACCATATTTATCACCAGTGCGTATCACCTGATTAGGGTTTTTGAGGTCATTCTGAGTGAAGTTTGGGTTGCTGATGGTTTGCTGCGATGCAAACTGATTGTAGTTCAAGAAAAACTCTCCACCTAGCAGGTCCAGCATTTCTTTGTAGTATCTGTCGTCTTGCGACACGAAGCGCAATCCACCATATACATTCACGTTTTTGCTCACTGAGTGTTCTATGTTGGAGTTGAAGCTGATTTTCTTCATGTCATCTACACGGTTGCTCAGTGCATACAACGATCTTTTACCGGTTACGTTTTGTCCTGCTACACCGCCTACATTTTCTATAGTTTCTATGTTGTTGGCGTTAGACGCATACATTCTATCCCAGTTTACCTGTAGCAGATCTCTGTTGGCCAATATCTGATTCCTCACAGCTTCAGCAGCACCAGGTAGTGGGTCAAAGATATTTAGGTAATAGCTGGGCAGATTGCGATAATAGTCTGGAGCGGGGTTGAAGGCATTGTAAAAGTCGATAGATGATATTTTGTACTTACCAAATTCATACCCTACGGCAGTGTTCCAGCGGGTTTTGTCGTTGGGTTTGTAAGTATAGTTGGCTATCATCACTGGCTGAAAAGTATTAACTACTCTCGAATTACGCTTTTCGCCATTCTGGTATCCCCAAGCTGGGTTGTATTGGTTGTCGTTAGCTAGTTCATAAGCCTCGTCTATGGCTGTGAGTGCCTGACCTCTTTTGGTAGGAGCAGCAAACGCGGTGAAGTTGAACTGACCTTTTTTAGTAACCTTACTTACTGCACCATATACGGAATAACCATCATAAAATGTACCCGGTACATATCCCTCATTAGCCCATCTGCGAGAGGCAGATACCGACCAAGCCCAGCCATCTTTGTTAAGACCGCTGTTGTGTGTTACCATAAGTCGGTTTCTAAAGTTACGGTTGGCATTCATGTGGCTGATGCTGGTGCCTTTGCGCTGATTGGCAGCAGTAGCGTCTATATAATTTGTACCATTTGTGCTACCATATGCAAACTCAGATGGGAATAAACCATAACTGGTATTTCTGGCACGCAATACATCATTGAGACCACCTAGCTGACCAAAGGTGGCAAAACCACGCTCTAGATCTTGCATTTGTATGCCATTTACAAAGATGTCCATATTGTCTAGTCCACGTGGGCGAAACCTATACTGACCCAATACGAAACCCGAAATAAACAAAAACTGATCCTGACTGCGGAATGACATACCCGTACCGTTCTGAGAGCCAGAGGCAGACACATCATCATCCTGATTGTCATTAACCTCCTCTACAGTAATAGTGGGGATATACTGGTCTATGTGCCCTGAATCACTTTTGGCAGTATCGGTTTTGGCCTCCTGACTGTAAACATTTGGGGTTGCAATAAGTAGGATACCCGATACTAAAAGTACTTTTTGAAACATGTTATATTTATATTTTATCAACACTCCTCACAATTCATTATGGGCTGCAAAACTATGAATGACAGTTCTGTAAAACATTTTGAAGGGGTTATGTAATAGTTAATTCGGCTTTAATTGACGGATATTTTATAATTTCTTGCGGTAAATTGCACCCAATTATAATAAATCGCCAAAAATAACTCATTTAGTGAAACGTACATTATTATTTGCACTATTATTTACAACTTCTGCCTTTGTTTGTTCTGCCCAAAACAAATTCAAGGTTATCGCTTTGGGTTTCTACAACGTAGAGAACTTTTTTGATACTATCGACGATCCTAATAAAAAGGATGAAGACTTTACACCCAATGGTAGCTACCACAATACACCAGAAGTGTATGCACAAAAGCTATTTAATATAAGTAAGGTGTTCAGCCTAATGGGTACAGACCTTACGCCCGATGGTCCAGCTATAATAGGCATGGCAGAGCTGGAGAATGATAATGTACTGAAAGACATAGTAGTGCAGCCATCTATCAAAAACCGCAACTACAAATATGTATGGCACCCCACACCCGATGAAAGAGGCATAAGCACAGCTATGATTTATAGCCCTAAATACTTTACGGTACTCAACTCTCAGCCGTTACGTGTGCCAGTGGAGGAACTAGGACAAAAAAGACCCACCAGAGATATATTGTTTGTATCTGGTATACTGGCTGGCGACACAGTGCATGTACTGGTAAACCACTGGCCATCTAAAAGTGGCGGAGAAGCAGCATCGGCTCCCGGTAGGAAACTGGCTGCTAAAGTTGGTAGGCACACAATAGATTCGCTGCTAGCCATCAACCCTAATGCCAAAATACTACTTATGGGCGACCTTAATGACGACCCAATGAGCGATGCAGTAATAGATGTGCTGAAGTGTACAGAAGATAAAGAAAGAATGAAAAGCACAGAGCTATACAATCCCTGGATAAAACTATACAAAAAAGGGATAGGCACCGAAAGCTACAGGGGCGAATGGCACCTCATAGATCAGATGATATTATCGTATGGTTTTGTGAAAAATCAGAATGACAAATGGAAGTACCACAGTGCCAAAATATTTAATGAAGACTTCCTTATAAACAAGATAGGGAAAGACAAAGGTCTACCCCACAGATCTTACAGCATCAATCAGTCTTGGGACAATGGTTTTAGCGACCACTTCCCGGTAGTGATGTATATGGTAGAAAAATTATAATTTTGTAGTTGTTTACCGTACTAACTATCAAATAGTAACTAGTAAAACAGGTGTTATTTTTCACTAACAACAAACATTTGGCGAATTACTACGCCTGTTTTATACGTGTAATTAGTTCAAATTATCTTAACACACAGCAGCTGTAACGGAAATATTGTTTCACGAATTTTGCATTTCAACAGTTTATAAACAAACCATGTCTACAAAAAAAATCAAATCTTTTGTTCATTCGTTTATGGCATTTACTGCATTTATAGCAGTTTTCGCCACCTATCATGCACATGCCCAGACATCTATCAGCCCTACTACCTGGGGAGGGCTCAACACCACTATAGCTGCTGGTCCAAGTAATTTCTCTCCGTTGCCAGCATCCACCTCGCCTGGTGCAGCAGCAGTGGCTGTGTCGCAGTGGAATCGTGGTCCAGGTATAAGTTACAATGCTGGTGCTAATAGATACAATAGCACCAGTTGGTCAGTAGGGGCCGTGGGTATAACTACTGCTTTCGCCAATGGTGATTATCTCACATTTACGGTAACCAACAACGCTACCACTCAGCTCAGAATAACAGGTGTGAACATAGGTTTGGGTGCCGCAAGTGGCACAGGGCCTAATACATTTGGGTTGATGTACAGAATAGGTACAGGTTCGCTCATCACATTTACTGCTTCCACAGGTGGTCCTTCTCCTTCGTTTACTGGTACTGCATTTACCTTATGTGCGGGACAGACAGTTACTTTTTATATGCCAGGTTGGGGCGGCTCTGCCACTGGTGGCACTTATAGTATCAATACCAACCCTACACTCTCAGCACAGTTTATAACGGCCATTAGTGCTACTGCAGGTAGTACGTCACCTGTTCCGGCTGGTACTCCTCTTACCTTTTCTTCTACTGTTACTGGTGGTGTTACTCCTTATACATACTCATGGTCAGGCCCCTTGTCTTATACCGATGCTACAGCTGCGCCAGTTATAGCAGCACCAAGCGTTGGTGCTAGTGGCACTTATTCACTTACAGTCACTGATGCTTGGGGATGTGCAGTGCAAACCACTACTCCTGTTACTATTACACCCGGTGTGTCTTGCTCGGGTACACCTAGTGCAGGCACGGCATCTTCTAGTACTGCCGCAGCATGTGGTAGTGGCACTTCTACTATTTCATTGTCTGGTGCTACTGTAGCTTCAGACCTTACTTATCAGTGGTATGAGGCTTCAGCTATTGCTGGCCCATATACGTTAATTAGTGGTGCAACATCTCCTACATACAACACACCTGTAGTGTCTGCTACTACTTATTATCATTGCCAGCTTACCTGTACTACATCTGGTTTTTCAGATATTTCTACTCCTGCTACATTTACCATCAATCCTTTGCCAGTTATTACCGGCACTGGTGGCGATGTGTGCGCTGGTGGTAGCGGACTAAGCATTACCGCTGGTGGTGCTTCTACTTATTCATGGGCACCGGCTACTGGGCTATCTGCTACCGCAGGTGCTACTGTCACTGCCAATCCTACTGTAAATACTACCTACACCATTACAGGTACCGATGCCGCTAGCTGTGTGGGTACTCATACAGTTACTGTCAATTATAACCTAGTACCATCTGCACTAACTATAGCACCCTCTCCAGTTTCTGCTTGTGTGGGTGGTGCGCCAGTATTGGTTACGGCTACAGGTGGTACAGCCGGTCCTACTACTGTCAACTCTGGTAGTATCACTATTCCTGCCAGTATTGCTGCATTTGGCACTATAAGCAGGTCGCTAGAGATGGCTGGTATACCCGCCGGAGCTGTTATCACAGGTGCTTCTGTCAATGTTATCAGTTTTGGCTCTCAGTACCAAGACGATTATGTAGTTAACATCACAGCCCCTAATGGCAATCGCCTCAATCTTATCAATCAGCGAGGCTCTCATACTGCTACAGTTACTACTTTGTTTGCCAACACCAATTTAAGCTCTGCAGGAGGACCATCATTGTCTACTGGTTCGGGAACTTTTACAGGCACTTGGGCTGCTGATGCTGCCGCAGGTGTAGGCGCTGCACCGTTTATAGCAAATACTACCAACTGGACCAGCCTATACAGCATACCTAATGGCACCTGGACACTTTCTATCTTCAACAATACTGCATTTACCAATGTTGTAGTACCTACAGCTCAGTGGTCTATTACACTCAACTATACGTATCAGGCACCTGTTACATGGTCTCCTGCCACAGACCTTTATACCGATGCTACTGCTACTACACCCTACACAGGTGGCGCTACCAATAGTGTTTATTTCAATCCTGCTACTATAGCTTCTGGTAGCTACACAGCTACCGCATCTATTGCCACTTGTACTAGCACAGCTACAGTTGTCACTACAGTCAATCCACTACCTGCTATCATTTCTGGCACTACCGATGTGTGTGTAGGATTTACTACCACACTATCAAACACCACCACTGGTGGCACCTGGAGCACAGCTAGTGCCAATGCCTCTGTAGATGCTGCTACTGGTGTAGTGACTGGTATCTCGGCTGGTACTGCCGATATATCGTATATATTACCTACCGGTTGTTTTGTTGCAACAACGGTTACTGTCAATGCAATTCCTCCGGCTATCTCAGGCACACTTTCTGTGTGTGTGGGTAGCACTCAAACACTCACTAACACTGTAACAGGTGGTACATGGGCAAGTAGTAATACCAATGCTACTATAGATGCTACTACCGGTGTAGCTACTGGTGTCACCACTGGCACGTCTGTTATTACTTACACTGCGCCTACTGGTTGCTATATAACCGATGTACTTACTATCAATCCATTACCAGCCGACATCACAGGTACTACTTCCGTTTGCGAATCAGGTAGCACCACTGCTCTTGCTTCTGCTACTACTGGCGGCACATGGACTAGCAGCAATGCTAATGCCACTATCGATGCTGTTTCTGGTGTAGCAACTGGCGTAACTGCTGGCACATCTATCATCACTTACACCATTGCTACTGGTTGCGCAGATACAGCGGTGCTTACTATCCTTCCATTACCCGCTGCTATTAGTGGCTCATTAGGTGTGTGTGTGGGCAGCAACACTGCACTCACCAGTGCTACCACTGGCGGCACTTGGGCCAGCAGCACTACTACAGTAGCCACAATAAGCCCATCTGGGCTTGCTACAGGTCTTACCGCAGGTACTACTGTCATCACATATACTGGTGTTAATACCTGTATCACTACTGCTGTTGCTACTGTGCATCCGCTACCTGCTGCTATCACGGGTCCTACATCGGTGTGTGTGGCAGCTAATATAGCCCTTAGTAATACCACAACTGGCGGCACATGGGCTAGCAGCAATACCAATGCTACCATAGACGCTGCTACAGGTGTGGCCACAGGTGCAACAGCAGGCACCGCTACCATTACTTATGCGCTAGGCACAGGTTGCATAGCTACTACCATTATTACTGTCGATCCGGTACCTGCCACTATCACAGGTACTGCTCAGGTGTGCGAAGGTGCTTCTACAGCGCTTAGCACTACTCCTACTGGAGGTGTATGGAGTACATCAAGCATACACGTTGCGGTAGGTGCAGCTACGGGTACAGTAGCGGGTTTGTCTGCTGGCACAGCAGTGGTTACTTATACATTACCTACTTCTTGCGCAGCTACTACTATTATTACAGTTAACCCACAACCTACTGCTATATCAGGTGTTTCTGCCGTATGTGTGGGTGCTTCTATTAGTCAGTCTTCATCACCAGCAGGTGGTGTGTGGTCTGTCAGCAATGCCAATGTATCTATAGATGCTGCTACAGGCAACGTAACGGGTATTACTACAGGTACATCTATTATTACATACACAGTAGCAGGCATTTGTTTTTCTGTCAAAACAATTACTGTTAATCCTTTACCAGCTGCTATTGCAGGTCCATCAGGTGTGTGTTTGGGTAGCAACATTACCCTCACCAGTGCTACTACTGGTGGCACATGGTCGGCTAGCAATGTTATAGTAGCTGTAGGCTCTGCCACTGGTGTTGTCACAGGCTCTTCTGCTGGTACATCTGTTGTTACTTACACCATACCTACTGGTTGTTATGCTACATCAGTCGTTACTGTCAATTCACTGCCAGGCGCTATCACTGGTAGCACTGGCGTTTGTGCAGGTCGCACTACTTCGCTTAGTTCGTCGCCTGCAGGGGGCACATGGAGTAGCAGCTCTGTCAATGTTACTGTTGATGCTACTACCGGTGTAGTGTCCGGCGTAACAGTAGGAACTGCTGATATAACGTATACCCTAAGTACAGGTTGTGTGCAGTCGGTAGTAGTTACGGTGAATCTGTTGCCTGCTGCCATCGGAGGTTCATTGCAGATATGCGAAGGTTATACGTCATTACTTACTAACACTACAGGCGGCGGCACATGGAGTAGTAGTAATTTAGCTACTGTTAATATAGATGCTGCTGGGCTTGCTACTGGCATATCTGTGGGTACGGCTACAATAACCTATGCGCTGGGTACCGGCTGCATAGTAGAAGCAGAGGTAACTGTAAACCCAGTACCACTAGCTACCACAGGTACGCTTACGGTATGTCAGGGTAATGCTACAGTGCTTTCAAATCCTACCACTGGTGGCACTTGGAGTAGCGCAGATGTAACAGTAGCTACAGTAGATGCTTCTGGTATCGTTACCGGAGTATCTGGAGGTAGTGCTACTATATCATACATATTACCTACTGGTTGTTTTGCATTAGCTACAGTAACAGTAGATCCTATACCTGCGGCCATAACAGGTGGCACTGCAGTATGTGCAGGTTTTGCTACAACTTTATTTAGCTCACCCACTGGTGGCACATGGAGCAGCACAGATACTTCTATAGCCCGGGTGAACAGCACTACCGGCGTATTATCGGGCATTGTGGCAGGCAATACAACCATCACTTACACATTGCCTACTGGTTGTAGTATTGCTACAGTTGCCACTGTCAATCCTCTACCCCCTGTTATTACAGGTACTGCTACAGTATGTGAAGCAGGCACTACTATACTGGCAAATGGTGTAGCTGGTGGTACTTGGTCTTCTGCCAACCCTGCATTAGCTACCGTCAACCCCATCACAGGACTGGTTAATGGAGTAGCTGCTGGTACAGTCAGTATTTCTTACACCATACCTACTGGTTGTTTTAATACCCGCATAGTTACTGTCAACCCTTTACCATCGCCTATAACAGGTACTACTGTGATATGTCAGGGACGTACTGCTACCTTAGTTTCATCGCCAGCAGGTGGCTTCTGGAACAGTGGTGCTACAGCAGTAGCTACCGTTGTCTCTGCTACAGGCATTGTAACAGGTATTACAGCCGGCACAGCCGAAATAACCTATACACTTCCCACAAGTTGCCTTACCAGAAGGGTAGTGACTGTCAATGCTGGTCCGTCACCCATTGTAGGCAACCCAAATGTTTGTTTGGGAAGCACAGTCACATTCTCCGATACAGTATTGGGTGGTGTGTGGAGTAGTACTACACCTGCTGTGGCTACAGTAGGTACATCGGGGGTGGTTACTGGCTTCACGCTGGGTACATCTACTATATCTTATACACTGCCAGTTACAGGCTGCTATAGCTCAGTAGTAGTTACGGTGCAGCCTCTGCCCAATGTATATACTGTAACAGGTGGTGGCACTTATTGTGCAGGTGGTGCAGGTGTTACAATAGGCATGTCAATGTCTGAGCCAGGTGTTACTTATTCACTTATGTATGGTAGTTCTGCTACTGCATTTGTATCGGGTACAGGTAGCCCCATCAGCTTTGGCCTTCATACTGCCGCTGGTGTATACACAGTACAGGCTACCAATGGCATCACTGCATGTCGCAGAAACATGACTGGTAGTGCCACTGTTGTTATTCAACCATTACTGACGCCTAGTGTTGGTATATCTACAGCCCCATCAGATACTTTGTGTGCTGGTGAGTCTGTGCTGCTTACACCTATCCCAGTACTGGGTGGCTCTGCTCCGGTGTATGAGTGGAGTGTAAACGGCACCTACATTGCTACCGGACCCACCTATACATTTATTCCTGCCAATGGCGATATAGTATCTGTAGGTATGACCAGCAATGCTGCTTGCCTCCTTACAGATACCGCAGTTGGCTCACGTACGCTTAGTGTGTTTGTTCCGGCTATGCCCGTTGTTACTTCCATAGTATCTCCTTCCGATACTTCTTGCGAGTTCTCCCCAGTCAACTTTACAGCTACTGCCGTAAATGGTGGTCCTACTCCTACCTACGCATGGCTGGTGAATGGCGTGAATACTGGCAGTGGACCAGTGTTTAGTTATGTGCCAGTTGATGCCGATGTAGTAGTATGCAAACTATACAGTAACTACAGATGCAGACTAGCAGATAGCGTACTGAGTACTCCGGTAAACCTAACGGTATTACCTATACCATCCCCAGCAGTTACTATCACTTCTAGTCCTTCATTAGCTTTGGTGCCAGGGCAGAGTTTTACGCTCACTGCTACTGTTACTGATGCGGGTACTGCACCAGTATATCAATGGCTGAAGAACAGTGTGCCTATTGTTGGGGCTACTAATGCCACCTACACAGGCGAGGCGGTAATAGGCGTTACTGAGTATATATGCAGGGTCACAAGCAGTGGTTTCTGTGGCGGATTAACATCATTCAATCTGGTGTATATCAATGGTGCACCGTCCAACAGTGTTACTGCTGTTGCATTGGCGCAAAGCATACGTTTGTCACCAAATCCTAACAATGGTACATTTACCTTGTCTGGTTATACTGGTGCTATCGGCACTGAAGACATGCATGTAACCATCACCAACATGCTGGGTCAGGTAGTGCACAAACAAAACCTGACAATAACCAACGGCAATGTAAATGCCAATATAACCCTCACCAATACACTGGCAAATGGTATGTATCTGCTCAATATGAGCACAGGTACGCACACAGGTACCATACATTTTACGGTAGGTAAGTAGTCTTACGGTCACTACTAAATAGTAATGGGGCTGTCTCAAATTTGAGACAGCCCCATTACTATTATTTTGCTTTACGAAAGTTGCTTTTATATAACACGATTGAAAATAGAAGTAGCTATACTTAGGGTTTCTCTTTTGTTATGGTAGCCCAAAACTCCAGTTGCATCTGGGTGTCATTCATCAAATACTACTTTTTCCGACTTTTCTACTATTTCATGTATTACTTTATCCAGTTCATTAGCGGCAATGCTTATTAGGTCTATCAGGTTATCTTCAGGGGTGTCATCAACGGGCATCTGCAGTACATTAACCAGTCCCATTAGCGACGTTAATGGTCCTCTTACCTTGTGCGACTGTATCCACGCTATTTCGCTGAATGCTTTATTCTGATTTTCTATTTTTATGTTGCGTTCCATCATTTCGGTCATATCCAGCAGCGATCCCACAGCCCGCACTGGTTTGCCGTTTTTGTCCCGCACTATCAGTCCTCGGTGTTGCACATACGCCAAATCACGGTTAGCTTTAAGGTATCTGAAATCTGCATAAAACACATTTTTCAGTGGGTTGGCCAGTGTCTCTTCTAGGTCTATTAGCACTTGTTCTCTATCATCGGGGTGTATATTGCCACTCCACAAGTGGTTGTTGTATTCGTTCAAGTCATATCCAAACATTGTAGGAAACCCATCACCCCATATCGTTACATCGCGCACTATATCCCAGTCTATCATTGCCTCTCTCGATGCCTTCATTAGCAGCTTGTATCGTTCGTTACTTTCCGCCAGGTGTTGTTCTTTTTCTTTGCTTTCAGTCACGTCTTGTAATACGCCGTCTAGTGCCAGTGGCCTATTTTCACTATCTCTTATCAGTCTTATTTTTTGGTGTATCCATTTTGTTTTGCCGCCTGGCATTATAATGCGGTTATCAAACTCATCTATTTCTTTATCTAAAAACGTCGCATCAATATTTGCTTCCATTCTCCACCTGTCTTCTGGATGATACATTTTGGCAATATTAGCAAGTGTGAGCTTAAAACTTTCTTTGTTCAGGTCAAACATATTATACATTTCGTCACTCCAGTGTATCACGGAGTTTTGCAGGTCATTGCTCCAGTAGCCTAGTTTGGCTATTTCCTGTGCAGTTGTCAGGCGCATATTGGCTAGGGTTAGTGCTGCCTTTGCTTCCAACTCTTCTGTTACATCTGTTGCCATCACTAGCATAGCCTGCTCCCCCTCATACATTATTGGGTTGCTTTGTATGTTCACGTTTATTATCGTGCCATTTTTTTGGGTATGTTTAAATGTTTCATTGAAATTCCTATACACTGTTTCTCTTGTTTTGGCCAGCGCAGTTTCCAGTTTTGGTATCTCCACCATTGGTCTTATTTGTTTGATGGTCATACCCAGAAACTCCTCTTTGCTGTACTGATATTTTCTTATTGCCGCTAAGTTTACGTCCATAAACAGCAAAGTTTTTAGGTTAAATATCCACATAGGTATAGGGCTGTAGTCAAACAAGTTTCTGTACTTATCGTCTGTCTGCTCCCCTTTAGCTACCGAAAGCATGTATTTTGTAATATTGCTACTTATGGTTTTGTAGCCATTTATTGTGCCATTTTCATCAGTACATACCATTACATTTGTTTGCAACCAAAACTGTACACCACTTTTGCTTGTAGCACATATCTCTCCTTGCCATTTGCCATGTTCGTGCAGCACAGCACAGCATTCCATTTTTATTGTATTATTGTAGCATGTTGCCTTCAGCAATTCATAGGATTTCCCTATCAGTTCTGTGCAACTGTAGCCACTTATTTCGCTCACAGTTTCATTACAGTAGGTTATTAGCCCTCGGCTATCTGTAGCCAGTACCAGCAGCAGGTCATTTAGTACACTATATTGTTCTGGTCTTAGGGTACTGTTTAGGGTCTTGTTTCGGTGTTGCATGCTAGTTGCATAATAGGTAGAAGGCAAATAAAGCGAATAGTACTCATAATATGTTATTTATTTGCCAAACTTTCAAAAATTGTTTCTCTCTTTGCCATTAACAACAGCGTACTTTGCATCCATTTTCATGCAGCGTACGCTACACATCGTTCGGTATGGTATCTTTGCTACAAGTGCATAGTGTTTCAAAACACAAACGACCCCTGTATAGATATATGGAAATTATTATAATTCTGCTACTTATTTTACTCAATGGTATATTCTCTATGAGCGAGATAGCACTCATCTCTTCTCGCAAATTCAAGCTGGAGAATGCAGCCAAAAGAGGCAATAAAAACGCCCGTACTGCACTCGATCTAGCCAACAACCCCAACAAATTTCTATCTACCGTACAGATAGGCATCACCCTTATAGGCATACTTACCGGTATCTACAGTGGCGAGCAAATCACCCAAGACCTCACCACCGCAGTAGCACACATCGCCCCACTTACACCCTATGCACACACCATAGCTGTGCTGGTTATAGTGGTTATTGTCACCTTCTTCTCCATAGTTTTTGGCGAGCTTATACCCAAGCGCATCGGCCTCCTGTACCCCGAAACTATTGCCTCGCTCGTGGCCCGACCTATGAATGTTATCTCTAAGATCGCTGCACCATTCATATACCTCCTCACCGGCACCAACGACCTTTTTATGAAAGTCTTTGGCATCAAAGACAATATGGATGGCAGAGTGTCTGAAGAAGAGATAAAGGCCATAGTGCAGCAAAGTGCCGAGGGTGGCGAAATACAGCAGATAGAACACAACATTGTAGAGCGCGTCTTTGCCCTCGGCGACCGCAAGGTCACGGAGCTCATGACACACCGCACCGATATTATTTGGCTCGATGTACACAATACCCTCGATCAGGTACGCACCACAGCCAGCAAGGAGTTACACTCCATATACCCCGTAGCCAATGGCTCTATCGATAAGCTCATAGGCGTAGTAAACGTAAAAGAACTATTTGCCGCCAATATCGAAGCCACCTCCTTCGACCTCAGCAAGTACATGATAAAACCCCTCATAGTACACGACAATGCCGCCGCATATAGTGTGCTGGAGAAATTCAGAGAAGCGCGTTTTCACCTCGCAGTCATAGTAGATGAGTACGGTTCTGTACTCGGCATCATTACCATGGACGATGTGCTCGATGCACTCGTAGGCGACGTATCAGAGTACAACAACACCGAGTACAACATCATAAAACGTGACGATAACAGTTGGCTGGCAGATGCACAGTACCCCTACTTCGAGCTGCTCCGATATTTTGGTTTCAAAGACGAAGACTCAGACGGCGACTACAATACCATAGCCGGCATGATTCTCGACAAAATGGGCAAAATACCCCATCCCGGCGAAAAACTCCTCTGGCACGACTTCGAAATAGAAATCGTAGACATGGACGGTATGCGCATAGACAAGCTCATCATCAAGCGCATAGACTAGTACACCCATCGTTAAACGTGTTTTTTTACTCTTTGGCTCCCAGCCACACCACTACTAGCAGCAGGCATTGCATCGCGCACTTGTACGGGCGGGGCATTGAGGGGCTTTGCTCATGTGGCAGTAGGCGAGCCTATTAAAGTTTGTCCCCCTTTTGGGCAAAGTTTTATGGGTATAATATAATACGTCGTGTACTCCCTGCAATAGTTTTGTTGAGGTGGCTTTCATCCTACTAGCTTCATCAACATTATCAAGTTACTACCATCCATTTTCATCGGTGTACAACGCAATTTTTACAGTACCACCACTCCACATCACTATTGTACCACCAACTTCCCTCATCATACCACACACTATCCATTAAAAACGTAATTTGCATTTAATGAGGTACGCGTTCTGTATTGCTTTTCTATTCATGTGGTCCATGGCCTTGGCCCAGTCCGATACCTCCTTATGGTTAGTGCCACGCATGTTTTCTTACAAATTCATCAAGCACGCTGACAACCATATTATCAACGACCACAAACTATACCCAGCATTCGAAAAACTCTTCAATTCGCACAACCCCAAAAGAGGAGCAGTCAACATCATCCACATTGGCGACTCCCATCTACAAGCCGATCTGATTACATCTGTATTGCGAAACGGCTTCCAAAATCGTTTTGGTAATGCTGGTCGCGGTCTCGTGTTTCCACAACAACTCGCCAAATCTAATGCCCCATCTGATATTGCATCCTCCTCCAATATCACTTGGAAATACAACCGTCTGGCACATCCCGAGAACCCTACTACCACTGGCATCTCTGGTTTTGGCATACATACCACTCAGCCCAATGCTGTGGTAAGGATGAGTCTAAAACCCGTTGATAGCATGCAGAACTACTTCAATCAGCTGAAGTTTTTCCTCGGTGCCAATGAGAATTGTTACGAGCTAAAGACCGATGCTAACGCAGAACCCATCAAGCAAAATACTCATTCTGGCACAGACACACCATCACTTGTTTTCGACCTCCCGGGTCTTACGTCCGGTTTCGAGCTCTCGGAGTGTACACCCCGCCAGCCCGGCGACTCTTTTAGCCTATATGGAGTATACATGTTCCGCACAGATGTGCCCGGTGTGGTCTACAACACTATTGGTGTCAACGGTGCCGAATACGACCAGTTCAGCCGCAACTCCCTTTTCTGGCACCAACTACCCACCCTACAAGGCGATCTCTTCATCGTGTCTATGGGCACCAACGAAGCCCAAAACCGTAGCTTCAACGAAGATAGTTTTATAGTAAAATGCAATACCTTCCTGGCACAGATCCGCGCTGCTGCCCCCAATTGCCAGATACTCATCACTACACCTCCAGTCTCTTACTACAAAGGCAAAGCACCCAATAAAGTGCTCGACAAAGTCACCAATGCACTTATCCGTTTTTGCAAAACCAACGACCTTCCTTATTGGGATTTGTATCATATCAGCGGAGGGCTTGCCGGCAGTCTATCTTGGAAGAAAAACAAGCTCCTCGCCCGCGACCTCGTACACTTTCAGCACGAAGGCTACCGGTTGCAGGGGCAGTTGCTGCTCCATGCCCTCGCCTCGTCTTACAACGACTTTCTAAAACAACACCTCAAGAAAATTACATCGGCGCCCAAATCAGCACCTAAAAAACCTACCGTGAAACCAACTCCAAAACCACCAACCCCCAAAGCCGTAGACACCATCAGCAAGGTTCCACCACCTCCGGTCACCGCACCTGCCAAACTACACAAAATAAAAGTACTAGAAGAATACTAGTCTGAAAGCAAAAAGGCTCACTTCGCCAGTACTCAAAACTGTAAGTAAATAGGCATCACATGTGTGGCAGACTTCACTTGTGCATAAACAAACATAAAACCTATAAACACCAGTACATACCCATACACAGGCATTCGCTCCAGTTTGGGCAATACATAGTTAGTACCTACTTTCAGCGGCACAAAGTGCAGCGCAAAACCCAGCCCCATCATCAGCACTACCATTTTGTAGTTTGCCCAAAAATCTCCCCATACACCCGGCGAAAAATTGGTGGCTATCTGCTTCAGCATCAGCATAGCAGTCGGCACATCTGTCGCCTTAAAAAACACCCAGCACAGGCACACAAAGGCAAACGTCAACACCCCCGATGCCGCATTGTACCACGCAGTATTGTTCACCGCTGCCAGCCGCTCCTTGGTTTGCATTTCCCATATCCGGTGCAGCACCAGGCCTGCTCCATGCAGTGCGCCCCACACTATAAAGGTCCACTTAGCACCGTGCCAAAAACCACCCAGCAGCATGGTTATCATCAGGTTCATTAGCATTCTTGCCACCCCATTGCGACTACCACCCAGCCAGAAAATATACAGATAGTCCTTCAGCCAGCTCGACAGCGATATATGCCACCGTCCCCAAAACTCCTTCAAACTCAGGCTCTGATACGGCAACAAAAAGTTGGGCGGAATACTGATACCCATCCACTTGGCTATCCCTATCGCCACATCACTAAAGCCACTAAAGTCGCAATAAATAACAATGGCATACGCCAGCACCGCCACAAAGCACTGCAGACCCGGATACATACCCGGATTGTCAAACGTCACATTTACCAGATTCAGTGTCAGATAGTCTGCTATTACCAGCTTCCTAAACAAGCCCGATACAATAAGATAGAAACCCGAAGCAAAGTCCTGCTGACTAACATAATACGGCTTGTATAGCTGCGGTATAAAGTCTTTGGCACGCACTATTGGCCCCATCACCAGCTTCGGAAAGAACGATAAAAACAACAGATAGTTTATAAACCTTTTCTCTGGCTCAAACTCACCCCTATATACATCTATCGTATAGCTCAGATTCTCAAACGTAAAAAACGATATCCCTACTGGCAACAGTATATGCAGCACCCCTATGTGCCCTCCGCTCAGCCCATTGAGCACGCCTATAAAGAAGTTGGTGTATTTAAAGTAAAACAACATACCCAGATTCACCGCCACGCTAGCAGCCAGTAAGCCCTTCTTTTGGCTCCCTGCGGTGGTTTTATAAATCTGGTTCGATAGCCAGTAGTTAGCTACTGCCGAGAACAACACCAGCAGCACAAACGACCCACTAGCCTTATAAAAAAAGTACAAAGAGAATAGGCTCACCACTATGCTTCTACCATGTACCTTATTCCTCAGCGCATAGTACACCGCCATAAACACGGCAAAGAAATAAACAAAAAAACCGTCATTGAACAACAGTGGGTTGTTCGGGTCGTAGCTTAACTGGTGCATCATACCAGCGATACTAAAGGTGGGCATTGCCGTATAGTTTGGGGGGTGTGGTAACGATTGTTTACTGCTTTAATGCTTTTGATTCTCAAACCTGCTGTAGTCGTTCATAAAGTCGTTATACAGCATCTTGCCCAGCCGCTCCGCACCCTGATGGTTGGGGTGTATATAGTCTTTTCTGGCCAGTGGTTGTTCCATATCTGCCCACTTCACTATAGTACCATACCCGCCCATGCTCTCATACATATTGTAGAAGGCCATGCCATTTTCAAAAGCCAGATCTGCCTGTGTTTTTATCAGGCTATCTATACCCAGCGCCGTTCTCGCTGCCTCATCATACATAAACGCCCTGTCTGCCGTACTTATTATCAGAAACTCAGTGTGTGGCATCGCCTTGCGCAGTATAGGCAGCACCTTTTTCATCTGCTGGCGGTAGTAGGGGTAGCTTTTATCATCCGCTTTCCACAGCACGTTCACGCCATACTCCAGTATCACCAGGTCATAATACTGCTCTTCATCTATTTCCCTCAGGCAGGCAGTGTCTAGTTTTTTCAGTTCTATACCCGTTATCCCTCTAAACGAGTAGTTGTCTAGCACCACACCCTCCACCGGCTCAAAAGATATACCATACACCGGCAACTGTTCACTCTCTATACCCACCATTATCTTCTGCTCCACACTGCTATCCAGCACCACATGGTTGAAGTGTTTAGGAGCCACCACACTACGGTTCACACCATTTACACGCACATTTACGTGGCCACTCGCATTACCACATATCAGCGTCTTCACCAGCACTTGGTTTTTATCCGCCACTGTAGCATCCTGCATAGTCACCTCGCCATCATTGGTATAAAACGAAAACCCAGATAGATACACCCGCACATCCGTTTTAGACCTTAGATTTTCTTCCTTCCAGCTACCCGTCGATTTTGCTTTCACCGTCGTGCGGTTGTCTGCCGATATCGACTTCATAGACACAAAGCCCACACCATACTCACCAAACTGTTGTTGCATCAGCTTTCTGAACGTTTGGGTCAGCAGGTCTGCCTCTATTATGCTATCGCCCATCCACGCTATCCGCAGTTTCCTTCTTTTTCCTTTTTTCAGTTCCTTTAGTTTGCCCATAAAGTGGGGCAGCCCCACACGCGTAGTGTCAGCACTCGCATGCAGCAACCTATGAGGCAGCGTGTACACATTTTTACTACGCACACCCACAGGGCGTTCAGGTGTGGTGCTACTTGCTACCTCACCGGTATTGGCTTGTGCAGTGTCCATTAGCGCAGGTTCAGGTACAGGCTCCGTTTTTTCCTCTATTAGTACCGCCGATAGCAGGTTCACCTTGCCCAAATGCAGAAAGTCATTCTTGGCGAAGATGGAGTAAAACGAGTAAAACAGTAAGAATAGAGAGAATGTGATGGTGAAGACAAGAACCTGTCTATTATAATTCATATAGCGTCGGGCTGTCAAACCCTCTAACAAAGTTATGTATAAGCCAAGAAATCAAATGTGTTAAAGTTGATAAAAAATGAAAAATATTTTGCACTGGCTTGTACAACTGACGTGCTATAGTTTAGTTCTCATATTTGGTTTATTGTTTATTTCTGTAGCCGTCGCTAAAAAGCTATGGCTACTGATAGGTTTTGCCGGTTTGTTGCCGG
>CAZRPA010000025.1:0-9969 GCA_964601855.1 uncultured Flavipsychrobacter sp.
ACATACTGTTTGACCACAGAACGTCTTTACCGGTTTTTTCGTAGTAGCTCATTGCCTCATGCGACATAGCCTGCCACGAAATATTGTCGTGCTGGTTCAGTTTTTTGCCCTGTAGCTGGGGGAAACAATAAAACAGTGACAACACTACAAAACCAACAACAATAAATATATCTGATTTGTATTTCTTAAAATCGAAAGCCATAAGTAGTCTATTATCCCAAAAGTAGAAAGTAGTATGCTATTTTCCTAAACTAACGCAAAAACTTAGCGTCTATTGTTCATTATTGTTATGTATGTGTGATATGTAGTAGTGAGGTATGAGTTTCTTAAATGAATATACTGCTGGGATAAATCAAGTTTGATTTGCTTTCAATAACTATTCCTAGAATAATTAAATGTTCATAAAACCAATAACAATATTCGCTCGTATACTATTGTGTAACTCATTATTAACAAACTTAACAGCAATGAAAAAGATAAGCTTAAAAAAGATTGCATACATCACGGCAGGTATTACATTGACATTGACCCTTGTTTTGGTTATACATATATACTTGGTAACTCGTCCTGATCATAAAAAGGAGCAACAGCTTGTAATGGCACGTATAGACTTCAAGCAAGATATAGCACCAGATGATGCTGAAAAAATCACTACTTGGCTATATATGCAAAAAGGGGTTGACCATGTGCTGTGCAACGATGCTACCAATATAGCTGTATTTACTTTTTCGCCCGAGGTGAATAATGCTAATAATATCATCAGCTCACTTGTAAGTAGTACAAGGTACAAAGCAGAAAGATATATGCCATCACAGGAGGACATGCGTTCGGGTTGTCCGGTAGTGGTAGGGTCTGTAACTGATAAAATATACAATTTGTTCAAACATATGTAGTAGACCGACACGGTTACTGATCGTGAAACAGAAAAGAAGAGAAATAAAAGTTTATTCACTAACCAATCAAAAAAAGTAAAAATGAAAAAAACAGTATTGATTTTATCGGCAGTGGCAATAACGGGAACGATGTTATTGGCGCCATCTTGCAAAAAAGAGAACAACAGTTCACCAACAGCTACACCTACATTGTACGACTCTCTGGGCGGTACGGCTATGGTTGCAGATCCATCTAACAGTGGTCAGATGATAGAGAAGGGTAGGTTAGGGATACGCTCTGTAGTAGACAGCACAATATTTGTGATAGCTGCAGATACCTCTCTTAATAAGTTTTTTCCGGTGTTGCTAGCAGAAGTAACGGGTAGCAATTTGAGTGGATTTACTGTACTGAGCAAAAACCTGACCGATTTCTTTTGTGTAGCTACAGGTGCAAAAAACTTCACTTATGCTGGTAAGGACATGGTAGCTGCCCATGACCCCGCACAAAACCCGAGAATGAACGGAAAATCGAGCAATGCAGATTTCGACCAGTTTGTGGCAGATTTGGTAGTAGGTGCTAAAAAAGTAGGTCTATCTGATGACCTTATAGGTAGAGTAGGTAGGGTAGTAAACACTACCAGAAGTAGTGTGGTACAAAAATAATGGTGTGTTTTGCGTTAACTACTGATGATTATCGGTGGTGAGTGTATGTGTGAGCGGTTGTGCCTTAAATGAGCACAACCGCTTTTTGCTTTAATATAATATTTTACTTGCGATACTTTTTTTAGGCTACTTCATCTGATTCTTCTAAGTCAGGATTTGCTAGTTTTTTTACGAAATCTATATTGAGCTCCCCTATAAATGCAAGAATGTCTTTTCTTCCCAGATATTTCACGGCACTAGTTATGAAACTGCGAGGTATAAACTCCCATTCACGTTTCATAGCCTCTATAAATAGTTTTGCATTACGTGCTGCATCTCTCTGAGTGCTTTTGTCAGCTTTTGTAAAAATAACATTGAATGGAACACCCCATTCGCCCAGTTTGCGCAGAAACTCAATATCTATTTTTTGTGGCTCGTGCCTGCTATCTATCAATACAAACACAGTTACAAGGTTTGGTCTTTGTTGCAGATAGTTCGAAATCATTTTTTCCCAAGTAGCACGGGTGTTCTGAGACACTTTTGCAAATCCATACCCTGGTAAGTCTACTATATAAAAAGACTTATTGATAAGAAAGTGGTTTATCAATTGGGTTTTACCGGGTGTGTTTGATGTTTTAGCCAGTTTGTTTTGGCCTGTCAGCATGTTTATTAGCGATGATTTACCCACATTCGACCTGCCTATAAATGCATATTCTGGCATGTCTGGTTTAGGGCAATTCTCTACTTTGGGGCTACTAATAAGGTATGTGGCTGTATGTATATCCATAATTTTTGTTGACAACTCAATATTTAAATGATAAATACGAGCGCATTCCTACTGCAAAAGTAAGCAAGAATGACTACTATAGTTTTGATTTGTTGGTGAATGGTTTTTTAGGCGTCAATATTTACAGTAATTTTGCACTCTGTGTTTTGTGTATCGTTTACTAACACCTTGTGTCATATACACGCCTATTGTGCGGATGAAATAGCATATATATTCTTCCGCAATTCTATTTTCCTGAAACAAAGTACTTGATGAGATATTTAATAACTACAATCTTTTTTTTATTATTCACCAGTTTTGAAACTTTTAGTCAAATAACTGGTACATTTTCGGTATGCGAAGGGTCTGTTACTACACTTTCCTGCTCTAGCCCTTCTGGAGGTACTTGGAGTTCTTCTATTACAAGTGTTGCTACAGTAGATGGTGCAGGTATTGTTGTAGGAGTAGCGGCAGGTACTTCAGTTGTATCTTATGTTTCTTTGCCTACTGTATACACTGTTATTGTGACAGTACACCCTACACCATCGCCCATTACTAGTAGCTCTTTCAGGATCTGTGCAGGTAACACAATTATGTTTGCCTCCGCCACTACTGGTGGTACTTGGTTAAGCACTAATACATCTATCGCTACTGTTGGTACAGCTTCTGGTCTAGTATCCGGAGTTGCACCTGGTATAACCTCCATAAAATACATAATACCAGCTACTGGTTGTGAGGCTGTGGCTAATGTCACTGTCAATGTTGCTCCTGCCGCTATTACGGGTAGTGCTGCAGTGTGTACTGGCAGTACTACATCATTATCTCATACCGCAACTGGTGGTACATGGAGTAGCAGTAACCCATCTATAGCCAGTGTGTCGGGTTCGGGATTTGTATCTGGTGTGAGTGCTGGTACTGTTGGTATTTCTTATGTCTTACCGTCAGGTTGTTACACCGTAAGAAATGTCACAGTCAACACTACACCATCTTCTATTTCTGGTAGCACCACAGTTTGTTCTGGTTCTTTTACCACATTGTTGTCTACACCCGCAGGTGGCAGTTGGTCGGCAAGTGGTTCGGCAGCATCCATCCACCCTATTACTGGGGTAGTTTCGGCTGTTAGTGCTGGTACATCTCACATTACCTATGTCATTCCCTCATCTGGTTGTTTTACCACTACTTTAGTATCAGTAAATCCTACACCTGGGCCTATTACGGGTACTACTGCTATATGTCATGGATCATCTGCTACATTGAGTAACTCTATAGCTGGCGGTACATGGAGCAGCGATGCTACTGGTGTGGTAAGTGTGAGTGCCACAACAGGTAGTAGTATATCTATTACAGGTGTATCTGTAGGTACTGCTACTATTAGCTATCTCATAGGTACGTCGTGTTTGGCTAGCGTGGTAGTTACCGTTCATCCGCTTACTGTTCCAGGCATAATATCTGGTGGAGGTACACCACTTTGTGTGGGTAATACTACTTATCTCTCAGGCTCTGCAAGTGGTGGTACGTGGGTGAGTGCGTCTCCGGGCATAGCTTCTGTGGGTGTAGTTTCAGGTCTTGTTACCTCTTTGTCGGCAGGCACCACAGTTATCAGTTATGTAGTGGGTGGCTTTTGCGGCACAGTATACACTACGTCAGTGTTCACAGTTAGTAGTACTCCTACATCCATCAGTGGGGCTACTACTATATGTTTAGGAGCTAACTCATTGTATACCAATGGTGTAACAGGTGGTACCTGGAGTAGTAGTGATGCAACAGTTGCCTCTGTGGGTGCTACTTCTGGTTTAGTATCTGGTATTAATGTGGGTAGTGCAATGATAACATATGTGCTCAGCAGCGGGTGCAGTGCCACACAGATGGTAAGTGTTTCACCGGCACCATCTGTCATTACAGGTGCCAGTGTGGTATGTGCTGGTAGTACAGAAAATCTGATCAATGCAGTATCTGGCGGAATATGGAGTACTGGTAGTCCGGCCATTGCAACAGTAGCAGTAGGTGGTGGCGTAACTGGTGTTGTTTTAGGGTTGTCGGCAGGTACTAGTATTATTACCTATAGTATAGGTTCATGTATTGCTACTCATGTTATGACGGTGGTGCCATTGCCAACAGTAGTTGCCAATGCATATCCTGTAGCGTGTGGAGCTGCATACACTACATTGGCTACAGGTGCCGACATCTATTCATGGAGTCCTTCTACTGGTTTATCTTGCGATGATTGTCCTAATCCTACATGTACCCCTTCAGGTACTACTAGTTATACAGTCACAGGTACTTCTGTTTCTGGTTGTAGCAACATAACCATAGTTACTATACCTGCCAATCGTATTAATGGACATATCACCTTCACACCTTTTACTCCATCAGTTACTGATTTGAAAGTTTGGTTAATTCAGTATAATCCTGCTGATAGTGCTGTTATCTCTATTGATTCTACACTTGCCTGTTTTGATGGCACACTACCTTATTATCAGTTCAGTGGAAAGCCAAATGGTAAATATTATGTAAAGGCAAAATTGCTCAGTAGTACCTCTGGCACCAATAGTTTTATACCTACATATGGTTCATCGTCTCCCCACTGGATTTTTGCTACTCCTATCAGTCATACCGGCAATACCACTACTCAGGATATTAGTGTACAGTATGCAACTGTTCCTACAGGACCTGGGGCAATAAGTGGTTTTGTTTATTCTGGTGCTGGCAAGGGTACGGCTGGAGATGCACCAGTGGCAGGTTTGCTGGTCTATCTGAAAAGTGCAGTAAGTGGCAGTATTGTAGCATATACCTATACTGATACTTTGGGTGCATACCAGTTTTCTGGTTTAGGTTTTAGCAATTATATTGTTTATCCTGAGGAGTACGGGTATTATACCACCCCTTCTACATTGGTAGAATTGATAGCTGCGAGTTACCTGAAAACTAATATCAGCTTCAGAAAAAGCACAACTTTCAATACCATTTATCCTTATGTGTACTCTGGGGTAACGGATGTAGCAGATGTAGTAGGTAAGTATGTACTATATCCTAATCCTGCAGGTGAAGAAGTTTTTATAACGGGCGGCAATGAGTCTGCTACTATTATAATAATAACAGACATTACTGGTAAAGTAGCAATGAAGGAGCGCATAATTATATCTGCTGGTGTGCCATACAAATTAGACATTAGTTCACTTTCTTCTGGTTTGCACATTGCTACTATCATCAGTGGTGATAGTAGTGAAACTCAAAGACTAATGGTGACCCCTCACAATTGATGTATTATAGTGGTAATAGCTGCTAATATTGTAGTAATATTTGCATTTAATAGGCTACTATTGCCTACATAATTTACTTATTTTCTACTTTTAGTGTATGGATGCCAACAGACAGGAAAAATTCTTTTTAGTAAAACGTATTACCGGAGTCATTCTACTTTTAGCACTGTCAGCTACCTTTTTTTTCTCGGCATATAGCAAAATACATAGCGAAAATGCTTTTGATAACTTTCAGTGGACATTTCTCGATTTAGGTATCAGCAGTATGCTCGTGGCGGGCATCATTGCCAGGGTGATGATTGGATTCGAGTTTATGTTAGGCTTTTTATTGCTAGCGCATATATTCCTCAAGCAGTTTACCTACAAGGCGGTAATAGCAACTCTGGCTGTGTTTATCATATACCTAGTTTTTGTTTTGTTGAAACAAGGCAATGCCGGTGACTGTGGTTGTTTTGGCGACCAACTGGCGATGACACCACTGCAGGCTATCATCAAGAACATAGCAATGATAGTAGTTACAATTGTGTTGATGTTCATTTATCCTGTGCGTCCATATAAATATCAAGAATATGCAGTAATGGTGATATGTCTTGTATCTTTTTCAGCTCCGTTTTTATTGAATAATATATTCATTGGCACTCATCCAGTTAGTTACAAACAACCTATAGACCTAAATTTGCTGTACAAATACAATCCTGCACCTGATAAGGATTTAAGAAAGGGCAAACATATCATTGCCTTTATGAGTCTTACTTGTCCTCATTGCAAAAAAGCAGCCTATTTACTCCACGTTATACACAGAGAGCACCCAGAGATACCGGTGTATATGGTGCTAGACGGCTCAGATAAATACCGTGAATCATTCTTCAAAGAAACACATGCCGAAGATGTACCCCATTTATTATATCCACACACCGATGATTTTGCATTAATGGCAGGACCGTCAGTACCATCTATTTACTGGATAAATAATGGTGTTATAGAATACAAAAGTAAGTATGCTTATTACCAGCTAGATCCGGCATATATGTTGAAGTGGATGAAGTAGCAGAAATATTTTTTATCAGGACATAGGGGTACATTCCTTGTGGGTTGTCATATTTCCAAACAACAAGGAAATATGAAATCGCAATTAGTTACCGCAGCATTTTTGCTATCAGCAATCGCTTCATCTGCACAAGATCAAACCTCACTAAAAAGTAATGCACATATAGGTCTTACCTATCCGCTAAGTACCAATGGTGCAAAAGCTGGATTATACACCAACAGAGTGTCTATACACGCCCTCTCTGGCTTATCGCTAAATGAAGAGGCATTTTGTGCTTCAGGTATAGCCAGTGTCATCACCCAGAACGCTCAAGGTATGGTAGCCAGTGGTGTTGTAAATGTAATAGGCGGTAATGTATCAGGGCTAGCAGCTGCCGGAGTGTACAATTACACCGGTAAAAATGTGCGTGGCATGCAGGCGGCTGGAGTGCTAAACATGGCAAATACTGTAAGTGGTGTACAAGCTGCCGGTTTTGCCAATTTGGCTACCAAGGGTGTGCATGGAGCACAATTGGCAGGATTTGCAAACATTGCAGATACTTCGCATACACAGATTAGTGGCTTTGCTAATATAGCACATGAATCTAATGTGCAAGTAGGTGGGTTTCTTAATCTTGCCGATTCGGCTGAGGTTCAAATTTCCGGCTTTTTGAATGTAGCAGAAAAGTGTGATGCTCAGGTGGCAGGTTTTATAAATGTAGCCAAAGAAGTAAAAGGAACTCAGGTAGCAGGGTTTATCAATGTAGCAGGCAAGGTAACAGGAGTACAGCTTTCTGGATTTATAAATATTGCAGATAGCAGCGATTGCCCTATAGGTATCATCAACATAATAGGTAATGGCGAACAAGCATTGGGCTTTTCTGTCAATGAGATAGGAACTACTCTTGCTACTTTCAGATCTGGTGGCAGCAAACTATATGGCATTATAGGGATAGGTGGCAACTTCATTGATAATTACGAGGCCTTTGCTATACAGGCAGGTATAGGGATGCACCTACCTATCTCACGCAATTTTCGGTTCAATACAGAGGTCACTGTTACATCATTATCTGACCGTAGGTTCAATACGGATTTGCGATCTAGTGTCAAAGTACTACCTGCTGTCAGGTTGGGTAGGTTTGAGCTATTTGCTGGTCCCACATTCAGCTACACAACCACTTCAGACAATCAAGGCTTAGGTAGAGTAGGGTATAGCCTATGGAGTAAAGACAGATATTATCAGTCACAGGATTTGTCTATAGGGTTTGAGTCAGGCATTCAATATCATTTCAACAGCAAAAAAATATTCAATAAAGTATTTTCTGAAAAAAAGTAGAAAATCAATAGGGGTAAACACTAACACAGTTGTCATTTAATCAAACACCAAATAATTATACAAAACAAACAATGAAAAAGCACATTTTAGTAGCAGTAGCAGCAGTAGCATTCGTATCATTTCAGTCTTGCAACAAAACAAAGGGCGACGGACCATCTATCACCAAAAATTATTCCCT
The DNA here is from genome assembly GCA_964601855.1 of uncultured Flavipsychrobacter sp. Classification (GTDB taxonomy): domain Bacteria; phylum Bacteroidota; class Bacteroidia; order Chitinophagales; family Chitinophagaceae; genus Nemorincola. The sequence goes on from CAZRPA010000025.1 coordinate 8,081, forward strand.
TACAGGTTTTAGTTCGGTAGATGCTGGTCTGGATGGAGAAGTATACTACACTCAGGATAGCGTGTACAAAGTGGAAATATATGCACAGTCTAATATACACGATCAAATAGAAACACCAATAGTAGGTGGAGAACTAAGACTACAGTTCAAGAAATTCTTAAAGGTTGGTAAGCACAATCGTATCATCACTTACATACACTCTCCCAACATTAATGGTCTTCGTATCAATGGCTCAGGCTCTATGTTTGTGAATCAACCAATAGTATCTGGCAACATGAGCTTGAAAGTAAACGGGTCTGGTAGCATAAATGTGGTTTCATACACTGGTACTTCTTTGTCGGCAGATATAAGTGGTAGTGGAAGAATAACCGTAAATGGTGGTACTGTAAACAACAGCAATTTGCAGATAAGTGGCAGTGGAGATATAGATATGCTCAACATAGAGGCTGGCTCTGTTACTACCAATACTAGTGGATCTGGCAACACAACAGTAAAAGTGGTGAATGCGCTGGATGTGCGTATAAGTGGTTCGGGTAACGTATATTATCGTGGCAATCCTTCTGTAAATGCCCATATTTCAGGCTCAGGCAAGGTAAGCAGAATATAAGCTACTCGCTTTTTAAGTAAAATTACACAGGCCGGTTTTTCTTCATATCCTCAGTGCCAGTCACTAATTCATATTTCGCCTTCAGCATAAAGGCTGATCATTTCTAAAACAATTTAATAATATTTATTTCCTACGCTGCCAAATCACACTGTGGCAGCGTATTGGGGAACCCTTATTTTAAAAAATCAACAATGAAAAGAATTGCAGTTTATATAGTAGTCTTCCTGATGCAGCTAGGGGTTTATAGCACAGGTTTCGCACAGACCACACAAAACATTACCGGTAAGGTATATGATGAGGTAACCAGGCAACCCCTTACCGGAGCAGTAATAGTGCTGATAGGCACTGGCAATGCTACAGGTACTGTTACAGACCATGATGGGTATTTCAGACTGCCCGCAGTGCCCATAGGCAGACAAAGTATTAAAGTGTCCTACACCGGATATGAAGAAAGAATAGCCAATGATATAGTAGTGACGGCAGGTAAAGAAGTGAATATGAACATAGGTATGCAGGAGGCACTACATAAGCTAAATGAAGTAACAGTAACCTATAACAAAGCAAAAGATAAAACCCGGACCAACAATGATATGGCTCAGGTAAGTGCTAGATCGTTTAATATGGATGAAACCAAACGTTATGCTGGTGCGCTAGGCGACCCCTCTCGGATGGCTTCTAATTTCGCTGGAGTAGTGTCGGGTAATGATTCTAGAAACGACATAGTAGTAAGGGGTAACTCACCTACGGGTATGCTATGGCAATTGGAAGGATTGAACATACCAAATCCCAACCATTACGGCTCTATGACTAGTACTGGTGGCCCGGTAAGTATGCTTAATAATAACAATATTGATAAGTCGGACTTTATGACCAGTGCTTTTCCTGCACAATATGGCAATGCTGTAGCAGGTGTGTTTGATATGAGACTGAGAGAAGGTAACCGGAATAAACATGAGTTTGTAGCACAAATGGGATTTAATGGTTTTGAACTAGGTGCAGAAGGACCTCTGGGCAAGAAAAAGAACACAACCTACCTTATCAACTACAGATACTCTACACTAGGTGTTTTTCAGAAAATGGGTATTGATTTTGGGGCTGGGTCTATAGTACCTTATTATCAGGATGTGAATTTTAAGGTAACATCAAATCTCAATAAACGTGCTAAGTTGACACTGTTTGGTATGAGTGGCAGAAGTACCATTGATTTTCTGGGTAAAGATGTAGACTCTACAAAGATTGGTATATATGGAGGTAATCCCTATTATGATGAACGTAATATATT
>CAZRPA010000025.1:9979-34667 GCA_964601855.1 uncultured Flavipsychrobacter sp.
GTGGCATATGAATACAGATTATCAGACAAAACTGTATCAAAGCTAACATTGGGTTATAGCGGCACTATGCAGCAATACAAGGCAGACTCGCTCAGTACGGTTGACTACAAGCCCTATGCAGATGCTTTTGGTAGATTGTCCTCAGAAAAGTTGTCAGGTGTATGGACGATAATGCACAAGATAAATGCACAAAACAGCCTGCAAGGTGGTGTAATATACGACCAAACCAGCTACAAACTGCTGAACAAGGATATAAAGCCTGATGCTAGTGAAGAGATATTCATAAATAGTAAGGGCAATTTTGGGCTAATGCAGGCGTACACACAGTGGAAACATAGGTATAGCGACAAACTATCATCGGTGGCAGGGGTACATGCCCAGTACATAACGCTCAACAACACTATGGCAGCAGAACCAAGGGCAAGTGTACGCTATGCTATAAGTAGCAAACAAGCGATAAGTGTGGGGTATGGCTTGCACCATCAGGCGCAGAATATATATACCTACTTTGTACAAACCAATACCCCTACAGGTGCAGTACTTACCAACAAGGATTTGGGGTTCACTCGCAGCCATCATACCGTTCTTACCTACGACTGGAATATCAATGAACACCTTCGCCTGAAAGCAGAAGCATACTACCAACTGCTGGGCAATGTTCCTGTAGAACAAAGGGCAACTGCATTTTCTGTGTTGAATACTGGTGCAGATTTTGGTACAACTGATGTAGATAGCCTAGTAAATAAGGGTAAGGGATATAATTATGGAACAGAGGTTACAGTAGAGCGTTTTTTCAACCATGGTTATTATTTCCTAATTACTGGTTCATTGTTTCAATCTAGGTATATGGGTAGTGATGGTGTGGAGCGCAACACAGCTTTTAATACTGGCCATGTGTTGAATGTATTGGCAGGCAAAGAATTTAAAGTAGGCAAGAAGGGTAGTGTGCTGGCTCTGAACTTAAAACTATGTACTGTTGGCGGTAGGTATTTTACGCCATTAGACTTAGAAAAGTCAATAATAGAAGGAAGGAGTTTATACAAAGAAAGTTTGGCTTTTTCTGAGCAACAACAAGCATACTTCAGAACAGATCTTAGGGTGGCATATCGCAAAGAGTACAAAAAAAGCACACTGGAAATGGCTGTAGATTTTCAGAATCTTACCAACCATAAGAATGTTTTTCAGCAGTATTACAGTCCTAAAACTCAGAAAATGGTTACAGACTATCAGCAAAGTTTTTTCCCAATGCCCACTGTAAGATTTACGTTTTAATGCTATTGGTAGTTGTTTATTTCATTTGCCGGTGCGCTTATTGTTCACCGGCAATTTTCTACAATATCATATTCCAATACCATTGCTAGCACTAGTTGCCACAATATCACCACCTATGCTCAAAGTTATTACTGTTTATAAAGTATCAAAGAAGGTGATTGGCATTGTACACTGTGTCTTCTCGTCCGTTCTTTACGGCATACGAAAATCCCTTTTGTAGTGCATAGGCTCCGTATTCTCCATGTTTGTTCAGTGCCAGAAAGCCCACCTGAAAATCGTCTTTCATACCTGGGTTTCTTTTGGCTATGCGCTGCACTGCTTTTTTGCAGGCTACTTCAGGAGTATATCCCATCCGCATATATTCTACTACTAGGTGTGAGCCTACTATTCTTATTACCTCTTCACCTACGCCCGAGCTTGTAGCGCCGCCTACTTCGTTATCTACATACAGTCCGGCACCTATGATAGGTGAGTCACCTACGCGTCCATGTAGTTTGTATGCCATGCCACTTGTGGTACATGCACCACCCATGTTGCCCCTGTTGTCCATAGCCAGCATACCTATAGTGTCGTGGTTATACTGACCACCAGGCATTTTGTTTTCAATGTTTTTATAGGGGGTATATTGCGCTGTTTTTAGCCATTCACGCCATTCCTGTTCGCTTTTCACAGTAAGCAGGTTTTCTTTTCTGAATCCGTTTGCCAGAGCAAATTGTAGTGCACCATCACCTACCAGCATTACATGAGGGGTGCGCTCCATCACCATTCTGGCTACAGATATGGCATGTTTTACAAATTCCAGTGCAGCTACCGCGCCACATCTGCCATTTTCATCCATTATACAGGCATCTAGCGTCACCCTGCCATCGCGGTCTGGTCTGCCACCGTAGCCTACAGTTTGGTTATATGGGTCAGCTTCAGGCACTCTTGCACCCATTTCTAGGGCATCTATAGGTGTGCCGTCTTGTTCCAGTACTTTCCACGCTGCAGCATTTGCTTGTTGCCCAAAGTCCCAGGTAGATATAACTACTGGTTGTCCACGCAGGGTTCGGTAGGTTACTTCATCATTTTCAGCTTGTTGTTGTGCAGCCATTGCTTTACCAGCCATCAGAGCAGCGGTAGATAACAATGAAAATCTGACAAATTTCCTTCTATCGGTCATTTTATACAGGAATTAGCAGGCGACAAAATATTTATTCACCGCTAATTCGCCGGTAATTGGTATATTTTTCCCTGTATTCTAAAAAATAGTGTTATTTCATTTTGCTTCGCAAGTAGCTATCCACATTCCCAAAAAGAAAATCAGGGTATTCATTACTGAATTTCATTTTTACAAATCCGCCCAGCAATGGTCTAGGTGCGGGTTGCTTCATATCGGCAGTGCTGATGGGTATTAGTTCATACTGAGCATTGGGGTAGTAGCTGAGCACTCTCAGTGCCAGTTCCACTCTGTTTAGATAATCAGTGCTGCCTATATGGTATATACCAGATTTGTTATCTTGGAGCAGCACATACATTGCCCTAGCAATATCCCACGCATTGGCTGGTGATGCATACTGGTCGTAAGGTAGTTTTAAAGTCAGTTTTTGGTTGTTTTCACATTGTTCTATTATGCGAGCCACAAAATTTTTACCACGCACCTCATCGCCATATACATTAGTAACTCTTAGCACCAGTGCATTTGACAACTGAGCCAATACCATCTGTTCTGCTTCTAACTTGTGGCGGGCATATACACTTATAGGGTTTACAGCAGCATCTTCTTTATATGGTCCACTTTCACCATCAAACACGTAGTCTGTAGAGATGTATACCATTTTTGCACTGCATGACTTTGCCAATGCTATCAGATTGATGGTACTCTGTACGGTTTTCTGATAGCTTTCATCAACATTTGCTTCACAATAGTCTACATGTGTTAGTGCGCCACAGTGAACAATGACATCTGGAGCAAAACTTTGAACATCAAAATTATCTGTATGTTGTGGGTTCAGCGTGTCATAAAATACTGTGTTGTTTGTTGGGTAAGAAAAGTAGGAGCCTATAGCTTGTGAGCCTTGTTCTGTAAAGTGTTTCAGGCAATTGCCACCTACTAGCCCAGACGCTCCTGATATAAAAATTTTCATTTAGTGTGTTGCTTTAAATTAGATAAAGTAAAAGTAATAATTTCACTACAACTTCTATTCTGATTTTAGTACTTCATTAAAATTATGTTGTCAATTCAGATGTCCAGACATACTATTGGTTGAAAATAAAAAAATAGGTAGATATACTACTGTATAGTAGCTTTCTACCTATTGTGTGATTCATTTAGCCTTTATTACCCTTTAAAGAAGTTATTTATAACGGGTATATTTTTATCCAGTTTGAAATGATGCATTGCAGATAAAGCTACAGCTAGCACTATAATAACTAGTAATGGATATACTATCATTAACTGAATTCGCTTCATTATGATGTTTCTTCTATTGCGCACCACATCATCTTGGTCAAGATATCCTCTTGTTTCTATTGTGTGTATTATCACTTTGTTTTTGCTACGGGTTTCCTTTTGCCATGCATCATACCCCGCCAGTGACTTTTGCCGGCGTAGATTTTTGCCTTTTTCAGTCAGGAAATTTACACCACCTTCCCGCTCACCTATATACTCGTGGTCTATCAGATATTGAAATATATTTTTTACAGTTTGACTTTGCAATGATCTGAATGCCCGTTCATCGATATTTTGTTCTGCCATTATTTGTTCCTTCTCATCACCTACAAAGTTGCGCAGTGCTATTTGTATACCTTTTGAGTCGCTTAGTGTCTGGGTAGGAATTATTTTATCTAGTAGTCTTTTTTCGAAGTCAGTAAGTTCAGTTTTCATTAGTTGAATTTCTTTTGTTGATTGGATGAAACTATTTGTAAAAATATCAAACCTACAGTGATTCCGCCAAATATGCAATATTTATATTGTTATCCTGTTGCTATTATTCAGTAGTTACCATTTGTTTATAAATTTTGGTTTTGTAAGTTTGTAACCAATTATCATAAACTATGAAGCGTTATTTTTTATTCTATTTGTTCTTTTTTGGAGTATTGACAGCATCTGCTCAAAACTATTACGTAGGTAAGTCTACCGATGGGGTAGAAGAAATGTTTATTCAATCTGTTACCAGCAACAGATCTACAAATAGCCTGATTGTGTTTGATAGATTAAAACCTGTAGAAGGTAAACTCGGAGATTTCAGACACAATGCAAAATCTATGGCTGACGGGAGTGTGAAAACTAAAAATTTCGATAAACTAGGTTTTTATAGGCGCAAAGTCCAATTTAGCTGCTCTGCCAAAAAATATAGGGTTATGGAATGCACCTATTACGAGGTGGGTGGAAAAGAGATTGATGCAGTAGAATTTGATTCGAAAGAAACCCAGTGGTTGCCAATACCAAAAGGTAGCCTTGAAGAAATAGAATTGAAAAAAATATGCAGATAGTATCTGCATATTTTTTTTAGGCTATTTGAATTCTGAGGTCCATTTTTTGTAGTATAAACACCGCTCACGGTTTCCTTTTGTTTTTTCACAAGCCTCATTGCCTAGAAAAAGCATTTCTCCAGGAGCTATGTAGCTTACACAGGTGTCTTTGATGGTGTAAGTTGTGTCTTCACTACCTATTTTGTATATTTTGGTTATGATTTTCAGATTCGCCACTATACCTACAGTTCTGCATCTATTTATAACCACCCATTTTCTTGTTTGGTTATCACTGGTATCTGAGACTACTTTTGTCTCGGTACAACTGAAAGCTGAAATGCCATTTTTCTGTGCATAACAATTGGTGGTTGCAATACATGCAAATAGTGTGGTAGCTATTAGCTTTGCCGTGTTAATATCAGGTATTGTTTTAGTATTCAGGCGCATATTGGTAGTAGGATAAAGTGTGATATTGTTTATAATGCTAATAATTGTATAGTTGCTTCATTTTGAATGATAGATACAAAACTTACCTTTGCACCTCAATAGAAACCACAAACATTTGATTATCCCACATTGTTTTTAATCACAAAAATAACATTCATATACTTATGCGTAAAAAAATTGTAGCAGCAAACTGGAAAATGAATCTGAACCTATCAGAAGGTGCAGCACTCGTAAATGATATATGTAAAGCTTTGCCAGCTCTTACAGAGCATATGCATGTATTGATAGCACCGCCTTTTATAAACATTACTAGTGTAGCTGCTCAGCTTGCTGATATTTCCAATGTTTCACTTGCTGCACAAAATTGCCATCACGAGGCATCAGGCGCTTATACAGGAGAGGTATCAGCATCTATGCTCAATGCAGCTGGTGTAGGTCATGTAATAATTGGTCACTCAGAGCGCAGGCAGTATTTTGCTGAAAGCAATGAAATATTGGCCCAAAAAACGAATCAGGTTTTGGCTAACAATATGCAAGTTGTTTTTTGTTGCGGCGAGCCACTTGAGATTCGTGATGCTGATACGCAAAATGAATATGTAACTCGTCAGCTAGAAGAAGGGATATTTCATCTTTCTGCCCAGCAAATGAGTAGTATAGTCATAGCATATGAACCTATATGGGCTATAGGTACTGGTCGCACAGCTAGCACAGCACAGGCACAAGATATGCATGCCCATATAAGATCTGTACTTACTACAAAGTACGGCGCAGAAATTGCCAATAACACATCTATATTATACGGTGGTAGCTGTAAGCCATCTAACGCTCCTGAACTATTTGCATGCCCTGATGTTGATGGTGGACTAATAGGCGGTGCCTCGCTAAAGGCTGAAGAGTTTTTGGGTATTATAAATGCTATGACAAAGTAGGTTAATAAATATGTCAAATATAGTTTGCTGAAATTGAAATCATGCGTATATTTGCACTCCGAAATGACAATGGCGCGTTGGTCAATCGGCTAAGACGCCTCCCTTTCACGGAGGAATGACGGGTTCGACTCCCGTACGTGCTACAAAGGCAGAAATGCCAACTTACTGGCTGTCATTATATTCAACTTGGACAAGAACTTGGACACGGTTATGACACAGTATGCGAATTACAAAAACGCCACATTATCAGTAGAACATACTGGAATGTGGCGTATTTCTTGGTGGGAAACCAATCCTGCTACCTTGGAGCTGGAGCGAATAAGAAAAACTTTCAAACTCAACAGGATTAAAGACCTGGGCGAACGAAAGAAAAAAGCAGAGGAGATAATACAGACCATCAACTCACTGCTAGACCTTGGCTGGAATTCCTTTCAGTCGCCGGAGGACAACTTGAAAGTGGCAGGAATAGCCAATATACCAGGTGCTGAGCCGCCTCCAGTGGTAACAGTAGTATCAGCACTGGAACGGGCATTGAAAATACGTACACTGGGTGTAGCCCTTAGAACTGCATCTACTTACCGCAGCTTTGTAAAGTCGCTATCTAAATGGCTGGCAGAAAACAACCTAACAGCACTACCAATAGCCGATTTTACTTCTGAGCATTTTATGGAGTATCTTTTTTCAAAGTCTGGTGCAGGGCATGGTAACAGAAACCTAAACGACCACACCAACTTTTTTAAGACCACATTTGAGGTAATACGCAAAAAGTTGAAGCTGATAACTGATAACCCAATCAGTGAAATAGACTATTTGCCCGAAAGTGAAAGCAAATTATTTGAGCCGCTAACAGATGCCGAAATTCAAAGGATCGTTCCGGCTCTAGTGGCATACTCGCCTAGGTATTACCTTTTTACTCGCTTCATACCTCACCAGTATATACGCCCTTGGCACATAGCACGGCTGAAAGCCTCAGACATAGTATATACCAAAGATTATATTTCGGTGAGTGGTGACAGTACCAAAAACAAAAAGAACCGACAAAAGCAGCTAATGAGTAGTATAAAGGATATGCTGATTGAAATGCAGTATAACACACTACCAGGTGATTACTATTTGTTTGGTAAAAACTTCGAACCATCCCCGCAACTGTACAAGTCATTATCTATCAGAGCTGCTGAGATTTGGAAGGAAATTGTTATTGATGGACTGGGTATAAACAAAAAAATGTACGCTCTTAAACATACATCTTCTCAGTATTTTGTAAACGAAAACGATAATGCAGACTTAAAATTTCTGCAACAACAAATGGAACACCATTCTATGTCACAAACAGAAATTTACTTACAGGATAAGGTTTTCAAAAAGATTGATGAAACTAAAACCAACACATTTGCCTATTGATATATCAGCGTCATTGTCACCATAAAGTATTAGCCTGAATAACAGAAAAATGAATTTATGACCTTTGGTTGGCTGTTGTACTGCAATTGGTTTACCCAGTATGCCATCTTTGAAAGATATTATTTCAGCATAGTAATCCCTGTAGTCAAAACAGTAGCTAGAGAAAAAGAAAAAATACATATTGTGTGCTATTTACCCTTGCCTATTAGATTAACTACCTGCCTCATGCCTGCAATTAGTACGTCCATTTCCTTTGCCACATAGAACATTTCTTTATCAGTCAGGTATATTTCCTCTTTGTACTTTGATGTAGTAAGAAATAAATTTTTTATACCCTTCTTATGAAGTTTGTACTGTATGTATTTTTCAAAGGCACGGGCGAAAATTTCACAGCGTGAAAGGTAATACTCAGTGTTTGCATGTTTTTTTAGTCGCATATAGTAGGCACTGGGCGTTTTACCTACCTCTTTCCAGATAATGGCATTCATTATCTTATCCATTTGATTCCTGAATGCTCCTCCCTGCTCCATTGTCATACGAACTGAGTCACCACCAGAGAGAGAGTGATTATACATATTAGGCTCTACAAAGCTGCCAAAATAGTAGTCAAGCGCATGACCATATTCGTGAGCTACACAACCAGCACCGCCACTGTACAGAAATCGTTCTTTTTTTGACTTTTCACGGTTTTCTTTATAGCGGGTTAGGTTTATGATATACGTACCAGTTTCAAAGTGTGCAAGTGCGCCTCCGTTTCCTCTAGCACCAAAGGAAATACCAACTTTGCCATTAAGCCCGATATTGTTTTTAAATTGCAATATCTTATCTATATCGTGAAATGACAGGAATAAAGCCGTTACATAGTTGTAGCGGTCTTCTTGAGTTACCCAGTTTCCAAAACCGATAGCACTCAATTTGAAATGTTGTTTAAACTCGTCCAACTGGTTTACGGTCTTGATAGCTGCTACTGGTACTTTCCTACCACCAGCAAAGTCTTTGTAGAAATTTACATACCCATTAGTCAACCAGTATTCCTCTAGTTTGCTTTGTCGACCTATAATAGGGCTGGTATCTTGCAGCTTGATAGTTGTAGCCATTATGAAAATATTTTTTCGATTAAACTTTTCTTTTTGGGTTTGTCCATTTTCCTTTTCTCGTTGATATACTTGCTATCACCCCCTAATTTCTTTTCACCTGGGCGAAGTTTGGCAGTTGTTTTTTTCTCTGTTTTGTACTTACTAAGGTCTAGTTTCATAAATTCTGTTGTTTAGTTAAAACAATGTTTTTTGCACTTGTTTTTTGTCGGGCAATTCTTTTGGTTCATAAAACAGCCTTGATTGCCCTTTTACCGGCTGTTTGTCGTACTGCTCTTTAAACTGGTATAGCTGCTCTATAGTTACAGTCATTCTGTCGGCTCCTGTAGCTGAGTATTTGTTGAGTAGGTCTAGTAACCCATGGTGAGTTTGTTCCATGGCATTCATAAGGTCAATAACATTGCTTCCCTTACCAAATGTGGATACGACATCTCTAGTCTTTTCTGTACCTTTTTTTGGGGTTGAAGTGATTGTTATTTTTGATTGAAAAATATTACGATAACTGTATCCTTTCACAATAGTGAACATTCCCTTTAAAGTATTGCGTTCTTACTCTCATTTGTGCTGCTCTTAGCTCTTCTATACGTGGTATTACAGCCGCTTTGTGCTTAAACTCGTCGGTCTGGTGGAACAAAATCAGGTTATTCACCCACTTGAATAGCCTTACAGGTATTTCGCTCACACCATGGTACAGTAGGTATATTTCTATATTGTACTTTCTACGCTGCTTTAGCAGCTTCAATAGTGGTGGTATGGGTTGACCATCTTCCATTAGTTCGTACATACCTGCCTCATCTATCACTAACATACCATTTCTGTAGTAGTTAGCTACAGCACTAATAAATCGGTCAAATGGAATTTCATCAGCATCAATTGTAACCTTACCACCTTTGTACAGCTTTAGCGGTATTGTAGGCAATCCCTTGAATGGATTGCCGTTTAGGTCTATACTTTCGATGTATATTAAAGCATTTCTGAAATGGGTTTTTGATACAACTTTGTCAATAAGGGTACTTTTACCAGTACCATTAGTGCCAACAACTATATTTAATCTCGCCCAATCTTGCTGCCCTACACTCATAATTCTATACGTCTAGTTTTTTTAGGTCTTCATCTGATAGGTTGAAAGCCTTTTGCACATCAGAAACTTTGTTAGCCTCCAGTATCCTATCTATGTCTTTGATTTCTGCCAGCTCTCTAGGCTCACCCACTTTTAAATACTTGCCATATCTGTCATTCAGATACTCCCCTTTGGCGTTTATCTTAAAGTTGGTACGCTCTTTTGCTCCTTCGCCTGCTGCTGCTTTGGCTACTTTTTCTGCTACCTCCGGAGATTGCTTTGCAGCCTCATTTGCAAGCCTTGTTTTACGCATTTTCGAGGCTCTGAAAGCCTGATCAGTTTTCAAGCCGCCATAGACTAGAAATAATGGCAATGCAGCCGGACATTTATCGGCTATGATATCCCTGAATGGCTCTAGCAGAGTGAGCAAAACTTGCTTATCTTCTTCCTGATACTTGAACGGTGTAGCATCATCTGTTCCAGCAACAATGGCACAGATTCGCGATGTGGCGAATTCCTCAGCCGTAATAATACCACGTAGTACCGTGTCCATGTACTCGCTGCTTTGTTTCTTGGGTTGTTCCCCAGGTATAGCAGATTCCGTTCCTTGCTCTGTATCATCATCAGTAAAAATGAAATTCGGCTCTCCATTGCCATTAACTGGCTCCTGTGCTGGAACTGGTGGCGGTGTAGCCTTGGGTATATCAGTATAGGTAGGTATAGGAATATTCGGCATAGGGTTTGTGCCCAGTGCCGGAGTAGTTGGTTTTGCTACTTCATTCAGAAAAGTATCTACAGAATTATCCGATCCGTTTGGTATCTGTGGTGTTTGGCTGCTGTCCTGCATATGATGTTATTAATGAAATTAGATTGAGTATGTCCGCTTGCGTTAATTGAGATAAGAACATTTGAAATACAGGCGTTGTAGCTGCTGGATATTCATCGGTTTTTACCACACCTATATAGATGTCTTTTTGGTCAATTGTCGGAGTGATGGTTATAAGGTAATGGCATCCGTGCTCCTTCTGTAATTCAGCTGCAAATTCAATTATCTTTCTGCTTCCCCCTTTAATGACTTCATCAGTTGCATACTTCTCTGCTAGCCCTTGAACTGCTTTCGCTTTGTCGCCTCCTGGCATCAGGAAGGGAGTAAGTAATTTCATGGCATCTGCCATACCAAAACCGTTAAACATAGTATTGTTTTTTGTTTTCTATAAAATATGCTGAGGCTCTAGACCTGCCAACATGAATAATTTTTGATTGTAATAATTGACCAGCCAGCCCAGTAATCTTGATTTCTTCAATAATCCTAGCTACGAAAGGACGACTTACAGGAAAGCTCTTTTCACAAATTCTGTTGGTGATTTGAGTAATTGTAATTGGTTCTGTAGATGTTTGTATTATTTCTGCTACATTAAACCGTACAATGCCCGCCCCACAAGGATTGCAGCGATTTTTTGGGGTTTTTTCTGCTGTTTTTTGGTTGTTTTCAGCCATTTTTGTAGCTTTTTTGTATCCTTTTAATGATACAAATGTAGGCTTTTTTGATAAATGTATCCTGTTTTTTGTAGCCTAAAAACAAAATGCCCCCAGCCTTACAGGGCTGAGGGTATTAATAGCCGGAGAGTACATCTCGCATTAGCTATTTCTTTTTCTTGGTAGCTGTTTTTCGTTTTGCTACTGTCTTTTTCTTTTTGGTGCTGCTTTTCTTCTTAGTAGCGGCTTTCTTAGTTGTTGCCATATTTGGGGGTGTTAAATGAACGGATTAGGAGGGTGTGTAATTCTTTTTCGTACCCTGTATATTACCTCTGCCACCAGTACTACCACCACTGCCAGTAATACCCAGTACCAGTTGCCTGCCAGCCACGATTTTACCTTTACTACTGTACTGGTGTAGGTTTCTGTTTTAGCAGTAGCAGTGTGGCTGCTATTGTTGCTATTGCGGTTGCTGTTACGCTCTAGTAGGGTAGTGCGCTCTGTAAGGTTACGTATTACCAATAGTAGGCTATCGGCTTTGCACTCTACGTGTATGTTTCCAGCACTATCAGTGATTACGGTGTTGTGTACGTGCCCTGAAGACTTTCGGTAGCTGGTACCAGGTTGCAGACTTTTAGTAGGTAGCACCTGTGTAGCAGTGTTGCCAGCTACAGTTATTGCAGTGTCCTTTGTCGTTTCCTTTACTATGGCAATGCTATCATTGCGGACTGTATCAGTGCGTAAAACTACGCTGCTATCTGTCCGTAACGTTTCGTTAGTTACAGCCTTTTTGGTGGTGTGGCAGGCACATATACATATGCTTACCATTATGGCAAGCATGTGAATTATTTTAGAACGGAACATCATCATAGTTTAAAGCAGGAGCTTGTTTAAAATCTTCAAGTGTTTTTATTTCCGAGCCTGACAATTCATAGCCAGGCAATTTGTTTGGGTTGTCTTTGGGCTTGTACTTCACTATCAGGGCTTTTTCCAGCCTCTCAGCTCTAGCAGGGGTACACATTATTATTCTTACTTTGAAATCATAGCTACCCAGTTTGTTGTAGTAGGTTACTACCTTTTGATACTTGCTATCCCATCGCTGAAAGTGACGGGTACAGGTTTTGTAAAGGTTGTAGCCGCTGTAACCTACATATACCAGTGTACCATCTTTATAAATGAGATATACACCTGACCTCTTATTGCAAAAGCCAAGGTTACTACGCCCATTGCTGTTGTAGGGTGCTATAAGTCTGCTCTTTTTCATCGGTTTTTTATCAGAAAGGTTTCCAGCTCCTGCATGGTTTTTGTGTTGTTTTCTATGACGGTAATCAACCGTTCCCTATCATCTTTCAGATAGGTTTCCATTTTGTCGTTTGCTTCTTTCAGCGACTTTTCAAGCGATTGCTGACGCTTGTAGAAATACAGAATAGCAAAAACAAGCCCCGTTATAACAGGACCTTGTTTCAGTAGCTCCACTAGTAGATTTACGTCAAATGCTGCGTGTTCCATTGCGCTATAGTGTTGTTTTGTACACGGTACTGCCATCAGGCACAATGCCTGAGCCGTTGTATAGGAAGTATACAACGGCTGCTATAAATAGTATGGCTATCAAAAAATATGCTGTGTTCATGCGATTTACAGTGAGCCGTATATGATTGTGCCGGCTGGGTTCATAATGAAAGTTACTGGTCCATATACACCAGAGGCAATGTTGGTAATAGCCTGAGCATCACTTGAAAACATTCTACTAGCCCATAACAGACTACCACCATTCCAAGGGGTATGGTATACGTAGTACTCAGATACACGAGCTTCAGAAATCCAAGTAGAACCACCAGTTTCAGGGGGAGTGGCAGAAATACGATAACTGCCCCATGCTGGAGCATTGTTAAGGTAGGATAGCCCCCCAGGTCTGTAAACAATGTAAGGTACAGTAGGCGTAGGAGCTGGTACAGTAGGCACTACTACCACTGGTGGTGGTGTGGGTACTGGTGGTGTAGGCTCTGGAGCTGGTACGGTAGGCACTACCACTATTGGTGGTGGTGCTGGTGCCGGTGGTGTAGGCTCTGGTATACTGCTGGTTGGTGCAGCTGGTGCCGATGGCAGCACCACCACTGGCGATGCTGGCACAGTGGCAGGGAGTGGGGGAGTAGTAGCCACTGGCAACGCCTGTAGCCTACGTCTAGCCCACCACAATGCCAATAGGTAGGCTATTATGCCTACCACTATTGCGCTGATTAGTATGTACGTGTATTTTTTGTTCATTGTGCAGTTGCTATGTACTGTTTACATTATGCTGCTGTAGCTATTCGGGCGGCAGTTGCACCACTTACGGGAGCTGTAGGCGTGCCAGCTATGCCAGTACCAGCCATTGCAGCACCATCAGTGGTTACTACTGGGCCCGAGGCTACTGGAGTACTACCACCAGTGGTGCCAGTACCAGCCGTAGTGCCTGCACCAGTGGTGCTACCTGTAGTGCCGTTTCCTGCTGCTGGTGTGGCTGGTGTAGCTGCTTTTACTTTTGTTGGGTTAGCTACCAGATAGGCTACTACTGCAACTACTGCTATGCCTAAGCCTATGATTACGTATTTGTTCATGTGTCTATTTTTTGTTGAGTTGTAAATAAATGATTACCAGTATTATGATTACAGCTACCGCAATAACTGTTGTAAGCGTTTGGTTATTTTTTATCCAGTCTACCGCCTCAGGAAAAGCCCACGTTATTTTTTCCGAGACGGTGAAGCCTTTGGGGGTTGCCACGGAGTAGGGTCAAAACCCATTTTGAAGTTCTTGGCATTTAGTTTTTGTAACCTTGGCTCTCTGATATCCCAGTTAGCAGCTAGATAAGTCTGCATACTGTCTGCAGTAAAGGTTTTTGCAAGCAATCCCGACCGTAAGCGAGAGGTTCTATACTCACCGTAACCATGCCCCCAAATAAAGTAAGCTACTGCCAACATCATGTTGTAGCTGTAGCCCTTAGCTTGGATTTCTGTCACATAAGCATCTATTTTCAGTCTGTCATAGTCCATATCAAATAGTTGCTTCACCTGGGCATCTGTTAGCACGGTTGATGCATCTATTTTGAATGGTTCTTTACCTGTCATCAGGTGCCCGATACCTATAGTATCTAGCCCCTTGATGTCTTTATACATTTTTACCCTATAGCCTTCATTTAGTTTGGCATAGGGGTAAAACAAGTCCTTAAAATCTATCTTCTTTCCTTCGTAGGTTATAGTTGCCATAGTTTAAATGAATTAAGCTGCTACATATTTCGGATACACACTATCTGCCCTTTTTGTTGCCTCAGCTGCTGTATAGCCTGCTTTGATATTCGCATCATAATCCATCTGCCATGCTGGATTTATTGCTTTTTTCTCTGGCCAGTTTACCCAAACCAAAAAAGCTACCAGTAGCACTATGGAAATCGTTATGATGTATGATGACTTCATTATCCGAATATGCGTTTGAATAAAAAGTAGATGATGATCAGTGCCACAAACATCAGTAGCAGTTTTACTATGCTATCGTTATCTATTTGCGCCGTTACGGTTATTTGTATGTCGTTGAGGTCAGGCATTATGCAGGTGTTAAGTTTAAGAAAGCATTAGTTATAAACCATTGTATGAGGTCGTTGTAACTAGAAAAGCCAGAATATTCATCCAGTACAACGATATTAGAATAAGATGTTGCTGGTATGGGCTTATCTGCAAAATCGTAGTGGCTATGCCTTACCTCTAATGTTTGATTGACATCATCCCAGGCAAGGTACATAGCGCCTTTTTTGTAAGGCTTGCCATTGATTAAAAAACAATCTATAAAACCAGAAGTTTGGTCAAGTAAATAACCATTAAACACAACGTTATTGTCAATCCAAGACTTCATTTCATCAAATGAAGTGAAGTCTACATCATCACCAGATATAGCAGAGAACAATACATTATCTATAAGTGTAGTATCCCCTTGTTTTACGGTAATAGTGCCAGTACCTGAGTTGTAGTTCACAGTAGTACCATAACGATAGAAACTATCTTCGCCTATCAAGAATTGATTCACATCTCCACTATATACTAAAATCTGTGGCATATTATGACAATAACATTTTAAGCAGTACCAGTACTAGTACCAGATAGAAAACAATAGTAAGCACCTGAATAATCATGTACCTGCGGTAAGCCTCAGCCGCTCTAGCCTCACACTCGCACGGGAGAGCATCCATCACCATTACTGGTGCGGTGGTAGGCATTGCCTGTGTAGTCGTTTGTGGCTGTGCTGCAGGTTGGTTGGTTCCGCCTAGTGGGGTAATGGTTACCATGTCTATTTATTGAAAAAAATGATCCAAATAATGATTGCTGCTACTATAGCCAGCATTGCTGCATATAGGTAGCTGTTGTTTGCTGGTTGCTTTGCTGCTGGTGCCGGAGGGGTATAAACACCTTGGCTGACACTGGCACTGGCTGTAGCAGTGGCAGAGGTGTTGATTTTGTCGCGAGTGATATATGTAGCAGATGCTGCCATAGTTACTGTAGGTTGAGGGTTTGAAATTTCGCCTTGATGGCATCTTGCTGAAAGCCGAATTGCGAATCTAGCCAGCTACTTTCATCGGCAATGGCTACTGGTAGGCTTTGGTTGCTATCCTTGTAGTAGGTAGCATTCCAGTAGTTGTACACTTTCCTCAGTTGGCAATCAGCCAGCCCCAGAAGGGTAGTGTATAGCTGCTTATCACGTAGGCACACATTGCACGTCACATCTTTATAGATGGCATCAGTAAGGGCTTTTGGGTCGTAGTCATCGCACCCACCACCAGTGGGTACTGGTGCCGGTCCGTTCACCTGGGCTACCTTTGTTATTTGACTAACAATGATATAGACTATCACCCACGACACTACGGCACCAGCTACCAGTATGCGCCAATCTTTGTAACGACCAAACAGATACCACACCACACCACCGGATACCAGTGTAGGTGCAATTATGTCTACTGTCTTTTTTTGAGAGTGTGTCATACTATTTTTTTATGTCGTAGCCTGTTTTGTCTGCCTTAAGCACATAGGTAGCTATCACTTTACCATCGCTGCCATACTGAGAAAACTCAGTTATTTCATTTCCGAATCGGTCTGTGCGTACACCTGAATTGCTGAATTCTGTAATCTGAGTTACAGTAGCCCTGTATGGGGTAGCAGGGTCTTTGCTTTCATCTGTAGTACCATCTGTTTCAGTAGCAGTACTACCTGAAAACATAAGGTATACAATTACTGCTGCTACTAGCACCAGTACCCCTATTGCTATCATTTTTCCCCTGGTCATATTATTTGGCTGGGGTTGCAGGTGTAGCCGGAGCTATTTCTTTTTTCTCCTGGGCATTTACTGTTACCAGATATACTGTAATGAATACTGCTACCAGTATTGCCCAAAACCACCATTTTGTTGCGAGTGCTTTCACGTTATTATGATTTTATGATTAAAACTATTATTACCATTACTATTACAACCAGTGCTATTATGTAGTAAAGCTGGGTATTGTCTGCAGAGAACTTTAAAGCATTGACTTCATCTAGCTGTTGCGTTTTTAAGCTATTTAATGAGCCTTCAAATACTTTTTCAATTTTGGTTTGGCATATACTACGGCTATTCGGTCTATTGTACAGCGGGTTTCTGGTATGGATATAATCCCCACATGAGCCAGCCCATTTAGTAATATCGCTGCTAAGGGTGGCAAGTGTAGCGTTATACTCTCCTGGTCTTGGTAAATTTTCGCTTATCCATCTATCTGCCAATTCTTCCTTTGTTGGCATTTTTGATATTGCCAGTGCTGGACCTACAATTGGAATAAAGAGATTAAGAATAGACATTACTTTATAAATAAAACCATGAGTAAAAAAAGCACGATGCCAATAACCAGTACAGCAATGATAACTGTGCGTTGCTGTTGCATTTCCTGAGCCTGAGCAAAACCAGCATAATCTACTTGCTGATTATATTCCGTTGCTTGCTGGTTTACACTTAGCTGCCCTGCCAGTACTGCTGCCTGTGCCTTTATAGCCGTACCTACTGTGTTGAGTGCTGCGGTTACAGCTTGCAGTATTGCACCTACAGGAGCTGCCATATCTTATTTTTTGAAAATCAGGAATAAAGCAACTATAGCAATAAGAGCTATAATGATGTATAGCCACATACCACCACCCATCATCATACCGGCACCAGTGCCAGGTGTAGACTGATACACGTTAGTAACAGGAGTATTTCTGTTGAATGCACCTACTAGAGCTGCGCCACCAGTGAGTATACCTCCAGCGTTGCCTAGTATGGTATCCCAGATACTTCCATTGTCACCAGTGCTATCAACTACGGGTTTAGTGCCGCTATCTTTTGTAGGGTCTAGCGTTACCCCATCGAGTGTTAGTGCCATAATATTAGTCTATTGGAGTAGTCCAGTTTTGTAGTTCTGGCTTACTGGGGAGTGAAGTAAGAAGGTTAGTAAGAAAATGCAGCCTTTTAGCCTCAGGCAGGTTGTAATACGCACGAATAAGGAAGTTATTCATACTATCCATCTGCGGATATGTTGCCTCAGCTCCACTTTTCAGTAGCGGATAAGCATCGCCATAGTTTTGCCTGATGAACTTATAAACCACTGTAGGGTTTCGATTCACTGCATAGCTTGTGGCGTTTTCTGCTTTAGCCTCAATAAATGCTTTCAATTTGGCACGGCTATAATTGGCATTAGGAATACTCCTATCAGCTGCACTGCCTCCAGATGGCTGTATATTGTTACTATCCATAGTAATTGATGTTGAGATAAAGAATAGGGCAGGCATTACACCTGCCCTATTCATTTAGATGTGTAGTTTTTACGTTCTTTTGCTTAGCCGTTAACAGTGAAGCTGTTACCAATGTTTGACACTCCAAATGCAATTTGAAGATTAGCACTTGCAGGCATAGTGCTCAGGTACATGTAGAAGTTACGTGTATTGCTTATAGTTCTGTCACCTATCACCAGTGTTTTGTCGTAACCACCGCCTCCGGTAGCTTTACTGTACACACTTAGGTTTATTTCCTCAGGGTTAGGTATACCATTTACAGGCAACTCACCGATGAACACAGAACCATCATAGATAGAAGTAGTGGCTGTTGTCATTCTGATATAGGTTATCAGCATACCTACCTGTGCCAAATATTCTTTGTATTCCGCATAGCCAGCAGCATTACCAGTAGTATTGACACTAGAGGTAAGCACACATTCTGTTTGCTCTGGTACAGTACAACCCAGTCTGGTACCAAGAAGTGTTGGAGCTGGTCCAGGTATTATCAGCAAGTTTGTTTTTGCGCCTTGTGCACTAGTGGCAATTGTCACTTTAAACTCTGTAGTCGGGTTAATGTTGTTGCCTACAATAGCTGCGCCTTTGATTTGTTGGTCATTGCTTGGAGTATTCATAAAAAAAATTTGTTTTTATCTTTTTAGTACACAAACATACCCCCGTGAAGCCCCCACAGCCTATAGTATAAACAATTTGCTACACCGTAAACGGTGACGTATAGGCATAAAAAAAGGGGCTAAATAGCCCCTGAATGATTCTGTTTTACTTGTACTTATGGAAAGGTAACAACTATGTTTTGCCCTTGCTTTACCTCACCTGAATATGACTTATCAGTAGGGTATAAAGCATACCCACTTTTCTGTAGTACTCTACATTTGTAGTAGCCATAACTTACAGTAATATCCTTACTGCTATTGCCCGACATTTCCCCCTTTGAAGCCCCGTCTACAAAGATGTAGTAAGGGTTGTTTGACTGATTAACGAACTTAATAGTACCAGTAGTACTGGTGGTAGTAGGCGTTACTGTAGTGTTTTCTTTTGAGCAGCCAGATAGCACTAATGCAGCTGCGAGTAGTAAGGATAATGTTTTCATGTTTTTCTTACAAAGATATGAAAACATTATCCTTCGAAACAATCGTAGTATATGGGCTATTATTCTGCCTCTTGAAAATTTGTCATAAATATTCCTAAGGGATACCCAGTTTTTAAAGACAATACATTCGTGGTATTATTTTCAAAATCAATTAGTACATGCCATTGTTTTGCAAATTGTTTATCACCTAAAAAACAATGTTTTATTTTTTTATGACGAACAATATCTGTTACCGTTCCTACTTCCTTTGTGTTTTTGCTCACCCATTTTTTGCCTATAAGGTAGCTGCAATTGTGATTGTTTTTCATTTTTATATTTTTTTGTGGAGTTAGAGTGTTACAAAAGTCACAATGTTACATCGTTGATTATCAATGATTTATGTTGTGACTTTGTGTAACTTTTATGAATTTAAAATTTTATAAACTGTTTTTGTGTAACTTTTGTAACTTTTATCAGATTAAATGTTACAATCATAAAATAAGCCTGTAGCGGTTTGTAACTTTGTAACTTTTGTAACTTTATTTAGTTAGAAAAAAATAGAGTGGTTTATTAAAAAGGCATATCCCCTATTTTTTCTACTTCGTTACCTGCTGGTACTTCTGTGAAATCTTGTCTTTTAAATTCGTAATATGTAGTATTAAAGCCTATATATTCTACAGTATGTCCATACTCAGCTATATTGCCTAATGGTACAGACAATGCACCCAGTTTCATTTTCGGGTACTTAAGTCGTTTTGGTCTTTCAGTCATATATCCCATGTTTTTCAGGCATTTTTGTAGGTATGTTTTATCTACATTTTTCATCAACTCTACGAGTCCAGCCATAGGAATAGTTATAGTTTCAGCTCCTGATAGTTCAAATAGTTCGGCTATTTCTGTGATTATTCTTTTTTCAAGCGATGGCTTGCTATTAGCTTTAATTTTTTTCAATGCCTCTGTTTGTAACAGCTGTGTGTCAAACCAGTGACGTTCTTTATACTGTGTTACCATCTGTCTTTTATTCAGCAATGCAAGGAAAGCAGGTATTTCCTGTAGCATATCTTCCAGCAAGTGAACGTTTCTTTTTTTTACTTCAGGTACACTTATTATCCAAAACCTTATTTCTTCCGCATCTATATTGATGAAGTTATCTTCATTGTTTGTCAGGAAAATGAATTTGCCGAAAAATTCCATATTAATCTGATCACGTCCTTTAGCGTTCATCATCACTTGTGTACTAGTGCTAAGTGATTTTACTTTTTCTACTACTACTTGCTTATCAATCTTGGTTTCATCACAGCAAATAATTAGCTTACCAGCCCAATGGCTATTGAAAGGATTTTGCAAATCTTCATTTCCCACTATAGCCATATTTTCGCCGTATATCTGGTTTAACCACTTAGCAAAAAGCGTCTTACCTGTTTGCCGTTTTGCAGATACAAGGCACAGGATAGGTAGTATTTGTTGTGGTTTTTTAAAGAGTAATGTGAGGTAATCCAAACCTAATTCGTAACGCTTGATAGTGCCAGTACTACCATCATCATTTTTGTAGGTTACTTCATCTTCACCAAAAATATGTTTGACAAAATCCATTGTTATTTCGCAATCGCCCTCCTCTGGCTCATGTACAAATGGAGCATACATATTGAAGCAATTGTTTATTATTCGTTGGTAGTTCATGTGGTCGGGCACCACACAAAAAGTCTGGTACTTTGGCACGTGCTGAAAAAAATCCTTTTGTGGGTTATCGTCTTTTATTGTGCTTTTTGAACGTCTATGAAACTGCCTCACAATGTTGCCGTACCGGTTGGGTACATCAATGAATTGATAATAATCATCATCACATCTAAAGTAATCGGCTGCGCTTGATGGTATTTCTACCACACATTTCATTTCCTTATCATCAAATCTGTAAAGAGTTCCGTTATACTTAAAATTCTTTACTTCCTTCAAATCCTTTCTTCTTTCAGAATGATAGAGGTAGAACCTATCGACGTCATTCAAAAAAAAGTAGTTGTTAATTCTTATCAGATTGAACGAAATATTTATCCTGGTTAAATAGTTACCGGAGGTTTCACCTTTGCCACTTATTTTACTGAAATCGTGAAATTCCTTTGCAATTTCTTCTGTATTGTTCGGGAAGGCGCAAAGTAGATCATCCAATCCTTTTGGATTACCTACAAGATTGTCAGAATTAATATGAGCAAAATACTTTTGTACATGCTCGAATTTTGACATCAATTCGTAAAAAGTAGCAACAGTATTGAAAAACTGTTTTGGTCTTCTGTACAGGTCTATACCATCTGCTATTTCTTTACTGGTGATATTCCTACAGTCACCGTCTACCAGCCAAACTACACGTTCTACCCCACAAGTGATAATTATATTTTGTATATCTCCATGAATTTCACCAGTTTCACTATCTCTCATGCAGGTGATAGAGGGCAATCCTACACAATCAATTTTACAGCGACTTGCTTTCCATGACTTAAAGTATCCTTCGGTTAGGTATAATACAGAAATAGTAAATTCTATAGGTAATTGTTGTTTAGGGTTATTTTGTCTCCAGTTCTTAGCATTATTGTATTTGTCAACCAATTCGGGAGGGAAAAATGGCATGGTAGGCATTCCCTTTGGAATGTTATATTTTTGAGTACTACCATCTTTTTTTACTACTTCTGGGTATAGTCTGGTGAGCTTGTATATATGGTTTTTGTGGTGTTCTTTTTCTTTTGCATAGCGTACTATGTTTCTATCTAAAGTGTAAACCAGTATATCTATTCCTTTATTGCTCTCTGTGAAAATCGGGAATGGCTTTATTACAGTTTGTCCCTGTAGTGGTCCGGCTAATACCTCCGTTTGTTTTATTCCTATACAGTTATTTTCCTCTGTCACTCCCAATTCTGCCATTCTCTTTTGAAAATAGCTTTGCTGCAGTACAGTTGATTGTGATTCATTCATTGTCAAGTAAGTGAAGTTGTGAAAAAAATAAGCCGGTGAGCCGGCTTAAAACAATGATTGTTGTGGGTTAGTGCGCTCTTTTATGGCTGCTTTTACGGTATCCTTTACTTTGGATTCAATTTTTTTGCACTTTGCAAGCTGGTGCTCAGCAGAATAACCGATTTTCCTTTGTTTAAAATACTCGCTTTGCTCTGTAAGCATTTCCGCTACTAGGTTAACTAAGATATCGTACTTTTCTTTTACGTTTTCCATACTGCTTATTTTTGGCAATCGTCATAGATTACTGTTTCATATCGCTTTTCACCTTGCTTTGCAAGATTCAGCAACGCATCATGTACAGGTGTCAAATCATGTGGCACCAGTGGGCAGGGTACTGGGTTCAGTTCTTCCAGTGCTAGTACCATGTAACCTGAGCAGGTAAAAAGCATATCACGGCTGTAAGGCTCTATGTTTCGCAATTGTTCGCCACTATCACCAGTGGCAGATAAGCCACGTATGCAGATATTCAGCAGCTCCACTGCCTCAGCAGCGTTAATGCTTTTAAAGTGTTTGTTTGCTACATAGTCTTTACACATAGCCCTGTACTCCATCGCTTTGTATCTCAGTAGCTCTGCATCTACTTTGCGCCTGAATTCAGGCACATTGGCACGTTTTTCAGTTATAAACTTTTGATTTTTATAACAGAAGTAGCTAACTAGTGTGTAGCCATTAGTAGGTATTGTTTCGGATAATCTTAGTGGCTTTGTCATGTTATTTGATTTTGTAAAATTGAACTTCTATACCTCCCAGGTGTGGACGCATACTATACACTATGCCAGTGTCTTTTATGCCTTTGGCTATCATTCTGAGGCTATAACTATGTATGTAGTCTGTTAGCCACAACAATGCTGGCTCATTGTCATTTCTGTAGGTTATTTTCCTCTTCGTAGCTTCCTCACTACTTTGCACTTTGGTAGCTGCTACTATGGTAGCTGTAATTTTTTGTTTCTCGTTTTCTGTCAGTTGTAGTTGCATGGTGGTTATTTGAAAAAGTGAACTTGTATTTTATGTTTTTCGATACTTTGAATGCTGATACAAATGTTATGTGGGTGTAGCTGTTCGAAAAGTCTATTAATACATTTGCCTCCTACACTTTTTACAGTCCACACCACAGCAGGTATATTTTGAGTTATAAAATGCAGTTCTTTCAAAACCTGTTCAGCGTTCAAATCAGGTAGTTCTTTATGTACAGCAGCTATTATTCTGAGACGATCTACTTGTTCCATGGTGGTTATTTAAATAGTTCGCTTAATTCTTTTTCTATAGTTTTCATGTGGTCAGATACGTTTTGTGTGTATTTGTTCAAAAACTGTAAAGTTTCTGTTGGTAAATACTTTGCATCTAGCCACATAGCGTTTGTGCTACCATCAGGCTTTAACTGAATACCTATTTTTGGTAATCCTATTGCACCATCATCATAGTTGTTTTTTAGAACGTTCTTTATGACCTCTAGTTTTTTTGATAACTCAGACATTTGGCTGTTTAGCTCATTGGCTTTTTGTAGTTTGTCTAACATTGTATTTTGTTTTTTAGTAATAAAATGATTTCACGACGGTTTAGATATTCGGCTACAAAGTGTACTGTTTGGGCATTTAACATGCCTTTACGCTTTTTTGGCTTTGTTATTGAATTCAATTGAACAGCAACTACAGCGTTGCTGGCTGTCATACCCAACGCTGTTTGAATTTCAGTCAATGTTGATTGTATCAACAATAACTTAGCTTCAATACGTTGCTGCTCAATTGAAATCATAAAAAATCTTATTTTTACACGTAAAAAAATAGGGTACCAGCGATGCTGATACCCTATAACGGAGCCAGAAATTTTGCCGATTTGCAGGCTAACAGAAAACATACATCAAGGACTGATGCAGCTATTTTTATGTACGTACTAAATGTTGCGTTGTTTTTCATTTCTGTTAGTCGGTTTTAAATCGGCAAATTCACCCCGGCTTTGTGCTACAAATGTATCATTTATTTGTTTCAGAAAACAAAAAAATGCTACAAAATTATTTTTTGTATCAAAAAACTAACAGATTATGACTGGTCCACAATTAGAACCGCTACTTTTTCCGAAGACACTAAACAGTAAGTATAACGGCTTGAAATCCGCATTTGGCAGGTATTTAGAAGAAAAAGCAGGTTACAAAACAGGTAGGCAGACCGTTAATAAGTTGGTAAGAGAAGAAAATCCCCCTAAGAAGATTTTAGCACATTTTGCAGCATTCAGAGGCTACAAAAAACCTGATGAATTCGTAAAATGGGCATTATCTGAGCAAACAGACCTACCATACAGTGAAGAAAGTATACAAAATGACTATCAGGATGAAAATAGTATACAAAATTCGGCTACAAACCATGTCAATGATGATGTAGTAGCATACAAAAAAAATAAACCTCAAAACACCATAAAAAGCAGGCTGATAGAGGTAATGCAAGAAAATGTATCACTGCATAAAGCCCTTGCAAGCCGTGGGGAAATGGTCATAGAATTGTTGGACAAAACTTGGACAGATAATCCCGAAAAACCTTAGTTATCCTACAAATACAACACTCATAAGTAACTGATAATCAATATTGCATCATGACCAACATTGTTGGGAGTAATTCCCGTACGTGCTACAGAAGAGGGAACATGCAATTCAAATTGCAGTTCCCTCTTTTCTTTTCCCC